>CALPSU020000294.1 GCA_943326315.2 Chryseobacterium gleum | reverse complement strand
GAGCAAACGCTAATCCAAATGCTGTGTTGATATGGTCTCCCGTTCGAATAGGATAGTGTAATTTAGGTAGAAATTCTATATATTTTTCAACCACAAGATTAGATAACGGTTCAAGATTTTGAGCCCATTTTTTAGCATCTTGATCCTCCCATGAAAGTAATTCTTGGTGTAATTTTAAAATCCAAGCCCAGCCATACGTTCTTTCAAAGGATCCATTTAATTTCGTTTTGAAAAAAGCAACTTCTTGTAAAATATTTTCTTTAGTCAATTGATGATTCAATTTTTTTCGTATTGAAATATTATTTTTCAGAGTTGGATATTCTTTTAATAGTCTAACCATTAACCAATGTCCATGGACAGCTGAATGCCAATCAAAACAACCATAAAATGCTGGATGAAGCTGCTTTGGTGATTTTATATCTGTGCTTTCGTTTAATACTTGCCCTAACTTATTTGGATATTCTTGTTGAATACATTTAAGAGGCAAACTGGATAATCTTTCTGCTTGAGATAATGTCAATTTTAAATTTTGCTTAAAAACTGGTAACTCTTTTTGTTTATTTGCCTTTAACGAACAGGAAACAAGAAATAATATCGGAATAATATATTTATACATTTTTTTCTCTTTTAATTTTATCCTTTTCTTTCAAAAAGATGAAAATAAAAAAATCCTCAAGTCTACTATCGTCTTGAGGATTTTATAAATCAATTATCTTCTATACTTAGCCTCAATTTTAAGCTCAGTCTTCGTATTTAATTCTTACAATTCAAACTTAATTCCTTGCGCTAAAGGCAAACTGTCTGAATAGTTAATTGTATTTGTTTGACGTCTCATATAAACTTTCCAAGCATCAGATCCAGACTCGCGTCCACCACCTGTTTCTTTTTCACCACCGAAAGCTCCTCCAATTTCAGCACCAGAAGTACCAATGTTTACGTTAGAGATGCCACAATCTGAACCAACACATGATAAGAATAATTCTGCTTCTTTCAAGTTGTTTGTCATGATTGCTGATGATAATCCTTGAGGAACACCATTTTGAATTTTAATTGCATTTTCAACTCCTCCTGAATATTTCATTACATAAAGAATTGGAGCAAATGTTTCATGTTGAACAACAGCATAATGATTTTCAGCTGCAACAATTGCTGGTTTAACATAACATCCAGACTCATATCCTTCACCAGATAAAACACCACCGGCAACTATAATTTTTCCACCTTGCTCTACTGCTTGCTCTAAAGAATCAAGATACATTCTAACTGCATCCGTGTCAATAAGCGGTCCAACGTGATTATTTTCATCCAATGGATTTCCAATACGAAGTTGCCCGTATGCTTTAGCCATTGATTCTAATACTTTATCATAAATATCTTCGTGAACAATCAAACGACGAGTTGAAGTACAACGTTGCCCAGCAGTTCCTACAGCGCCAAACACGGCTCCTGGAATTACCATTTTCAAATCACAACTTGGAGCCATGATAATTGCATTGTTTCCTCCTAATTCCAATAAAGAAGACCCTAAACGAGCACCAACCGCAGCACCAACTGATTTACCCATACGAGTAGAACCTGTCGCAGATATTAAAGGAATGCGTTTGTCTTCTGCCATTAATTTTCCAATTTCAGCTCCTCCAATTAATACACATGAAACTCCTTCAGGAACATCATTTGCTTCGAAAACTTCTTTTGTAATTTGTTGACAAGCGATAGCTGTTAATGGAGTCTTTTCGGATGGTTTCCAGATACAAACATCACCACAAATCCATGCTAATGCTGTATTCCAATTCCAAACAGCAACCGGAAAGTTGAAAGCAGAAATAATTCCTACTATACCGATTGGGTGATATTGCTCGTACATTCTGTGTCCAGGACGTTCAGAATGCATTGTTAAACCATATAATTGTCGAGATAAACCTACAGCAAAATCACAGATATCTATCATTTCTTGTACTTCACCTAATCCTTCTTGTAAAGATTTACCCATCTCGTAAGAAACTAATTTCCCTAAAGAATCTTTATGAAAACGTAAACGATCCGCTAATTGACGAACGATGTCTCCTCTTTTAGGTGAAGGAACTGTTCTCCAAACTTTAAAAGCTTCTTGTGCTTTTAAAACTGCAGCTTCATAATCAGCTTCAGTTGCAGAATTCACAGATGCAATTAATTTTCCATCAACTGGAGAATAAGAATCTATTCTCTCTCCTCTTGTTTTTAACCATTTACTTCCTAGAGAAGCTCCGTTATTTACTTCCTCAATTCCAAATTGAGTTAAAATTTCCTGAATACCTAGATCTTGCATCACTTCCGCCATAGCTTCGATTTTTTTATGTTTATTACACTGTTACAAAATTAACTCAAAAAAGTGAATTCTGTGAATTTTTAATTAATAAAAATCTAATGATCAATACTTAATAAACACATTTTTTGGCTCTGTAAAGAAACGTAACGCTTCTAAACCACCTTCTCTTCCAACTCCTGAAGATTTCATACCTCCAAAAGGTGTTCTCAAATCTCTCACCATCCATGAATTGATCCATACAATACCAGATTGCGCTTGGTCTGCTACTCGGTGTGCCCTTTTTAAATCAGATGTCCAAAGTGTTGTTTGTAAACCGTATTCTGTAGAATTTGCCATGATTAATGCTTCTTCTTCTGTATCGAAAGGAGTAATTGTAACAACCGGACCAAAAATTTCTTCTTGATTCGTTCTACAGTCAAATGCTAATCCTTCAATAACCGTTGGACGCATGTAATATCCTTCGTTGTATGGTGCTTCTAATTGAACTTTTACTCCACCCGTTAATACTGTTCCGCCTTCTTCTTTAGCTAATTCTACGTATGATAAAACTTTCTCTAAATGAGGCAATGAAACCAGAGCACCCATTCTTGAATTTGGATCAGTTGGATTAGAAACAACCATTCTATCAACTTTCTCTACAAATGCTTTTTTAAACTTATCGTAGATTGAACGTTCAATAAAAATTCGAGAACCACATAAGCATATTTGACCTTGATTCGAGAATGAAGAACGAATCGTTGTACTCAACATATCTTCAAAATCGCAATCTGCAAAGATGATAACTGGATTCTTACCTCCTAATTCAAGAGATAATTTCTTAAACATTGGAGCGGCTGTTCTAGCCAAATATTCTCCTGTTTTTGTACCACCCGTAAAAGAAATAGCCTTAATTTTTTTATGTTTAACGATTGCATCACCCACTTTGTGACCTAAACCATGTAATATATTCAAAACACCTGCAGGCATTCCAGCTTCTTCTGCTACTTTTCCTAATAAATAAGCAGTATAAGGAGTTACTTCGGAAGGCTTTGCAATAACACAATTTCCAGCTGCTAATGCAGGTGCTATTTTCCAAGAAAACAAGTACAACGGCAAATTCCAAGGAGAAATACAACCTACAATTCCAATTGGTTTTCGCAAAGTATAATTGATTCCTTCTCCTTCCATATAATGAGATTCTGAAGAAAAATGAGTAATTGCT
>CALPSU020000293.1 GCA_943326315.2 Chryseobacterium gleum | reverse complement strand
TGATTTTTTTCATTTTATAAATGTAGATAATTTTGTAAATTAATTTGCTAATGAAACTAGTATATCTTTGTATTCTTGGTAAAAAATATCAAATTTTACTAATCTTTCTTTTAAATAATTGTAAATAAATTCTGTTTCATTTTTTTTATAGTAATTATATTTTTTATTTTTCCAGACAATTCTTGAAATATATTGATTATTTACAAATTCATTTTCAATCCATTCAGGGTTTTCCTCAGTAATTTCTTCTAAAACTACTTTTAGTTCTGTCATTTGCTCAAATAAAATTTCTCTTAATGAATCATCTTTATGCTGAATATCAAAACATAATTTAATTGATTTTGAATCAACTTCTAATCTAATAAATATCGTTTTGATTTCTGAAGGATATTTTAACCAATTAATTTTGCGTCCATTTGATGATTTATATTTTGACATATATTCTTCGAATCCATTCCAAAATTCTAAATTCAATCTTTTTGTTTCTTTCTTTGAAAACATATTTAATCTATTGATGCATTAACACATCAAATATACTAATTATATAAATATCTATAATTGTCTTATAATTAATATTATGTTAAATAGAATCTATTGAAATAAAAAAGAGGCTAAATTATTAAAATAGCCTCTAAAAATATAAAGTATAAAAATTATTCTTCTACAGTTTCTGTTGTTTCAGATGTTGAATCATTTTCGATAGCCTTTGGAGTAGCTGATACTGCTTTTGGTCGATCAATTTTAACCTCAATTGCATTTAATCCTTTAGGGCCTTTTTCTGTTCTAAAAGAAACTTTATTACCTTCTTTGATTTCTTCTAAATGACCATTAATATGTGAAAAAATACTATCTTGAGAATCCTGACACTTAATAAATCCATAGCCTTTAGAGCTATCAAAAAATGTTACAGTCCCAGTTCTTAAACCATCATTCTCGTCAGCTTCTTCACGAATTGGAACCCCTAAAGCAATATTTTCAGCAATAACTTTCTTTTTCTTTAATGGATCTGGTGGTGTTGCTGATAGATTACCATTTTCATCAACATACATAAGCATATCTTCAAAAGCACTTGAACCCGGATTAGCTTTTCTTTCTTCTTTTATCTTAGCTTTATCTTCCTTCTTTTTTTTCTTTTTATTTTCTTTTTCCTTTTTGTTCCAAGTTTCTTGAGATTTCCCCATGTTTATATATTGAATTTAATTATTAAAAATGGTATTTCTCAATTTTGAAGGCATTTCTATAAAAGAGTGTTTAAAATCAAATTACCAGAGTGCAAATATACGAGAAGAAAATGTTATAATGAATCTTATCTCAGATAATGTTTGTGAGATATTCAATTAATTAAAGAAATCCCAAGTTAATCCAAGTCGAACAAAGTTTTTTTGAATAGGAAAACCTTCTAATACTTGATTGGTTTTGTCATTCCAAAAATATCCGATATTTTCAAATCGAGTATAAAATCTAAATTCACCTAGGGAAAAACCAAAAAAAGCACTTAAGTTAGTCATTGAAGTAAATGAATTTGATGTATTTTGAAATGTGAAAACATCCATTGATGAATTGTATTTCATTAATCTGTAAGAAGACAACCAGGACACATCTACCCCGTACATCGCTTCCATTTTTTTTGCTTTAAACATTTTCTTCTTAATGAAAACTCTAGTGTTTAAAACTGTTCCAGAAAGGTATTTGAAATTTTTACTAGGTATATTAAATGCGATTTTTGGTTGAAAATTTAACTTTCCAAATTTAAAATTAGCATTCAATGTAATCGAATTAATATTTATAATATTCATTGTGTCATTTCTCCATGTACTATCTATAAAAAGATAATTATTATGCAAAATTGCATTTGAAAAATTAAGTTGAATAAAATTGATTTCTTTTAATTTATAATTAATAGTACCACTTGTATAAATCCTACTTTGTAGTTTGTAATCATTGAGTTTATAGTTGTAATTGTTTGAAAAATAGAATCTTTGAATAGGTTCAGGCCATTTTTGTTCAATAGTAAGATTTCCTGAAAAAGCTATTTTATTTACTTTTGTTTGAACAGTTGCATTATTAAACCACTCCCCTCCTGCTCCGATTAAATTAAATGAAGCTTCGTTTTGAAATTGATATTTAGAATTTCTAACTTGAAGTGAAGATGTTAGATTTATTTCATTTTTTTGATGGTGATTAGATAAGTTTTGATAATCCCAAAATCGATGTTGAAGTAATGCGTCAAATAAAATATTTTTAGTTTTAAAATAAACCCCACCTGCTGTCTTTATACTTGCTAATCGATATTGTTCTCTGATTTTAACATTTAATTCATTATCTATAAATTCTTTACTAATAATATCATATTTATGCTTAGTAACTAAACCAATTCCATTGATTGAATCTTTTAATGTATTAAAATAATTAGTAAGCGAAATATTAGCAATTTTATATGAATTATTAGCTGTCTGACTTCTTACCAATAAAAATTCAAGTCCTTGATCAATATTAGCATCATTTAATATACCTCCATTCAGACCTGAAGTTTTAGATAAATAAGATGACTGAAAAAGGTATGAATAAATTAAAGAACGTTTTCGAATTTGAAAATCAAATGAATTGTCTGTGTATTGACTATTTCTCAAAAAACCTTTAGAACTATTTCTCTGACAATTTATATTTAATAATCTATTCTTAGATAAAACTTGTTGAAAATCAAAGTGTAAAAATTGAGTGCCTTTTGAACCAAAAGAATAAGAAAAACCTAAATGAGGAGATCCTGAAAACACCATTGATTTATAACCGGGTATACTTGTAAAATTTTGAAATCCTTTATTTTGAAAAATAAATTGGGCGGATATAATATTATTTGAAACATTAAGTGATCCTCCAGAGAAAGTAGATAATTGATTAGAGTAGCTCATGTCAATTGAATCTAGATTACCACCAGTTCTTTGAGTAAATTTAATTGTATCTTTTTCATAAAATAAAGTATTTTGTCCAAATGTTAAAATTGGAAATATCAATACAATAAAAAGGATAATTTTGGCCATTTTAAAGAGGAACGACTACTTAATTTGTTTTAAAATAGAATCTTTACGGTAAGATGATGGTATAAAAAAAGGGGCAAATGCCCCTTAATAATATTTAAGAAATGTAATATTACATTTTATTAACTAAAATCTGTAAACCTGACTTTAAATTAGCTGCTTTGTTTAAGTGTATAACTTTTGTTTTAGCTAATTTATCAATCATTGTAATTACAGTCGGGAATAATTTTTCTGCATCAGCTTTATTTTCAGATGCACGTAATTTACGAACTGCATTACGAGTTGTTTTGTGTTGGTATTTATTACGAAGTCTTTTAACATCGTTAGATCTAATTCTTTTTTTTGCAGATTTATGATTCGCCATCTTATTTTATTTTTTTTTTAATAATAGAACTAATGTTCTTGTAGCCCATAGGAGAATCGAACTCCTGTTACCAGGATGAAAACCTGGCGTCCTAACCACTAGACGAATG
>CALPSU020000292.1 GCA_943326315.2 Chryseobacterium gleum | reverse complement strand
TTGAATAAATGATTTCGCTGATTTCATTTTGTTGTTACGAAAAACAGGGATATGTAATTTCTTAAAATAAGTACGAAGAAAAGGGTAATTCAACAATTCACTTTTACCTAAAAAAAGTAAATGAGAATTGGGAATAATTGAACTCATTAAATAAATATCGAGATAAGAAGAATGATTTGCAATAACGATGTAAGGTCCTTTAGGAATAGGAGATGATTTGATTTTTTGAACGTGGTACAAACAAAAAATACGGATTGACCAACTCCATGCAACAAGGAATAAATGTGTCTTTTTATGCCAAGATTCTTTTAAAAGAAGGGTAGAAATAAAAGGGTAGAAAAATAAACCTGTTGTAAAAAAAACAGTTCCTACGTAGACCTTCCATAAATTTGAAAATATAGCTCTAAAATACTTCACTCTTCAAAAATACAAAATTCGATCAAATCTAGTTTAAAATAGTTACTTTCGTGTTAAAATTTCACACCCTTATGGCACGTATTCTTACAGGAGTTCAAAGTACTGGAACACCACATTTAGGAAATTTATTAGGCGCGATTTTACCCGCTATTGAAATGGCTAAAGATCCAGCTAATGAATCTTTCATGTTTATAGCAGATCTTCACTCTTTGACGCAAATAAAAGATGGAGAAACAATGCGTGAAAACACTTATTCTACAGCTGCAACTTGGTTAGCGTGTGGAATAGATCCTTCTGTAACCGTTTTTTACCGCCAAAGTGATGTAACAGAAGTTACAGAATTAATGTGGCATTTATTATGCTATTTTCCATTTCAACGATTAACATTAGCACACGGATTTAAGGATAAAAGTGACCGCTTAGACGACGTAAATGCTGGACTTTTTACCTACCCTATTTTAATGGCAGCTGACATACTGCTTTATGATGCAGAAATTGTACCCGTTGGGAAAGATCAATTGCAACATTTAGAAATGACAAGAGATGTGGCTTCACGTTTTAATAATAAAATGGGAGAAACATTTGTTCTACCTCAAGATAAGATTCAAAAAGATTCAAAACTTGTACCTGGAACGGATGGTGAGAAAATGAGTAAATCTCGAAATAACTTTATTACTATTTTTCTACCTGAAAAAGAGTTAAAAAAACAAGTGATGTCGATTATTTCAGACAGTAAAGAATTGGAAGAACCTAAAGATCCTGATACTTGTAATGTATTTGCATTGTATAAGTTAATAGCGTCTGATTCAGAAATTGAAACAATGAAAACGAATTATATTTCGGGTGGATATGGTTATGGGCATGCCAAATTAGCTCTATATGAATTAATACTTTCTAAATTTGAAAATGAACGAAAAATTTATTCAGAATTAATGGCAAATCCAAAAAAAATAGATGAAATTTTAGCTGTAGGAGCAGAAAAAGCAAGAATTATTGCTCAAAATGTCTTAGCGCGCGTTCGTTCAAAAATAGGTTACGGAAAATCATAATTAGTATTAAATTATTATATTTGTTTATATTTAAAAAAAAAACATGCGCATTCGTATTTTATTATTTCTTATTACTTTGTGTAGCCTTATTATTTCTTGTGGAGGAAACAATTCGGAAACAAGTAATTTAAAAGCTCTTGGGGGTAAAATTTATGGAGGTAAATTTAGCTTTATGTCGGGCGAAAAAATTGAATCACTTTTCCCATTAGCGGTTTCAGATGTATTTTCAAATCGAATTATATCTCAAATTTTTGAACCATTATTGAAAATTGATATTCCCACAATGAAAGTGGTACCTGCTCTTGCTGAATCATTTAAAGTTAGTGAAGATGCTCGTGTTTTCACTTTTAAAATAAGAAAAAATGTATATTTTCAAGACAATGAATGCTTCAATGGTGGAAAAGGAAGATTACTAAATGCGCAAGATGTTAAATTTTCATTAGACATGGCTTGCTCTGGTATTAAAGAAAATGGAATTAGTTATTTATTGGTTGACAAAATTAAAGGAGCGAAAGAATTTAATAAAATTTCAACGAATTACAATATACCAAAAGAAGGAGTTTCTGGAATAAAGGTTTTAGATCCATTAACAGTTGAAATTCGATTAAAAGCCCCTTTTGTTGGATTTGATAAACTATTATCTCATAATAGTTTAGGTATTTTTCCTAAAGAAGCACTTGACAAATATAAAGAGGACATCAAAAATCACCCTGTTGGAACAGGAGCATTCATTTTAGAATCCTTTAATGAAAAAGGGATTGTTTTAAAAAGAAATTCTAATTATTGGGCAAAGGATGATTTCGAGAATCAACTTCCATTTTTGGATAAAGTTGTCATGACTTATACAAAACACAAAAAGACAGAATTATTAGCTTTTAGAAAAAAAGAAATTGATGTAGTTTTAGAAATCCCTGTTGAGGATATTCAAGATGTTTTTGGCTCTCTAGCAGATGCTCAAAGTGGAAAAAATGTAAAACACAAGGTTGAAACTGAAACTAGTTTAAAAATGGCATATATCGCATTTGCTTGCGAAAGTGACGAATTTAAAGATGAGCGGGTTAGAAAAGCTTTTAATCTTGCTATTGACAGACAAGGAATTATAGATAACTTATTAGAGGGCGAAGGATATCCTGCTCTGAACGGATTTGTACCACCAATGGGAAATTACCCTAACTATAAAGTTAAAGGGTATGCTTTCGATCCTGCACAAGCAAAATCATTATTAGCCCAAGCTGGATACAAAAATGGAGCTAGTTTTCCACAACTTTCCATCTATGTAAATGCAAAAGAAGGCTCTAGCGTTCACAAAATGATAAAAGGAGCTGTAGCGGATTTAAAGACGAACTTAAATGTTACTTTAAAAATAAAATTATGCACCATGAAAGAACGAAACATTGCCATAAATGATGGTAAAGCTAAAATGTGGAGAGCCGGATGGATTGCAGATTATCCAGATCCTGAGAATTTCTTATGTTTATTTTATGGAGGTAATATTTCTGACAACACAGGTTCGGTTGTAAATGATTTCAAATTCAGAAATAAAGAATTTGACGAATTATTTGTAAAAGCAATGAGAGAATTAAATAACGATAAACGAAATGATGTAATGGTGAAATGTGATCAACTTATAATTGATCATGCTGCAACTATTCCGATTTTAACTGAAGATTTCATTATGATGGTTAATGTTAGAGTTAGAGATTTTAAAACAAATAGACTTCAAACACTTGATTTTTCTAAAATATACATTAAGGATCAGAGATAGAGATTTGATTTAGTTTTTATACTTGGATAAAACGGATATTGAGTATTATGAAGATTAGTTTATAGTTTACATTCCATAAAAAAAGCCCATAATAAATGGGCTTTTTTTATGGAATGTAAACAAGGTCTAACTTAATGCTTGTTCTAAATCTGCTATGATATCCTCAATATCTTCAACACCTACACTTAAACGAATCAAAGAATCAACAACTCCTGTTTTTTCTCTTTCTTCTTTTGGAATCGATGCGTGTGTCATTGTTGCTGGGTGACCAATCAATG
>CALPSU020000291.1 GCA_943326315.2 Chryseobacterium gleum | reverse complement strand
TAACGCAGAGTTTAAAATGAGTTTAGCACAGAGTATCACAAAGTTTTTTATGAGCTTTGTAGTAAAATTAATTGAGAATAGGATTTTGATTTAGTATAGGAGCCCTATTTATAACAATATTTAAGAACTCTGCGTTACTCTGTGAAAATTACTCTGTAACCCTCTGTGGTTAAATATTAAATAATATTCACCAAGTATCAACTGAAATACTTACCGTTCCCTTGAAAATAGCTATTAATTTCTGATCTTGATTGGTAACAGCTACTTCATAAATACCGATGGTTTTTCCTCGGTTAATTTCTTTGCAGACAGCTGTTAAAATATCTCCAATTTTAGCAGGACGAGTATGAGAAATTGAAGTTTCTATGCTCACACATTTATTTCCGTAACTATTGGAGGCAAAAGCCAAAGCGGAATCAGCTAATGAGTAACTAATTCCGCCGTGAAGTATTTGAAAGCCATTCAGCATTTCTTCTTTTACTTGACAACTTAAAATACAAATCCCAAGTTCAATTTTATCGATATTAATTCCAAGCCATTGGCTAAACGCGTCTTTTTCCATCATATTGGAAACGATTTGTTTTGGAGTTAACATAATTCTAACTAATTAATTTTCAACTATGATTGCTCTTCCCATTAGGGTAATCATAGCTAATGTAACAATGAATAATTGAGTAGCTGTTTCGTCGTCTAAGCTTGTTCCATCAACGTCTTCTGTACTGATTTCCATCGCCATAAATTGAGAAAGATCTGGTTGGTCGCAGAAAGACTCTAGAACTTCTTCATCATCATTTTCGAAGTATAAATCCAACATTTGGAAATAAGGCTCTTCAAAAGCATCAATATCTTCTTCAGTAATTGATCTAATTCTCAAACCTTCTTGTGCGAATGTTTCAGATAAAAGACAATAGTAATATATTAATAAACCCTCTAACTTTTCGTTTTCATATTCTAAAGCTGCAGACATCACATAACCTAAAAGTGTTTCTTGTGCCAAAGCATATGTTTCGGATAATCTTTCTAATCCATCATCATCCAGATTATCTACTTTTTTAATGGCTGCTTCTATACTTTTTAAGGATACGTGCTTCATATTTGAAATTATTGTGTTTTTTACTGGTGCAAAAGTAAGTTTTTTTATTTAATCTAATCCTTATAGCTTATTAGATTAGAATGATGTGTATCTCTAATAAAAAGAAAAGCATCGAAATATTCTTTTGAAATATTCATATATCTGTTTATTTTTCTTGAATATTCGTTTTTTCCATAAACAGCTCCAATTTGAGTTATATTAATGTTTTTATTGTGAGGGATTTTTGTTGAAAATAAAATTGGAACATTAAACTTGTTAAAATAATGACTTATAGTATTAAACTTACTTGGTTTTAAAGTAAATACTTCAAAGTTAAATTTACCATCTTTAAAATTGAATGCATTAAAATTTCCTTCGTTAAAATCTTGTAAAATACTGAAATAGGAATAATTGTATTTTTCAAAAAGATACCGACCTGTTGTTTTTTTATCGTAATTTTTACCGTTTTTATATGTGTGAATAGCTTTTGAAACATGGAAATTATGTGCAAAATAAAATCCTTTTGAATTCGGGTTTAGGTCTAAACATGAAATTATATTTACTGACATACAACTATCTCTAAAATTAAAACTTCTATTTTGTAATAAATTAAAATCAAACCATTGATTAATACCTTGTTTCAACATACTGTAAGTATTTAAATCAATAGATGATAAATCTCTTTCGTTGAATTTTAAAATGAATTCATTCCATCTTGTTTTTTCTTGCAAAATATTTTTTTTATCAAAAGGTTGATTCGATGATTTTAATATTGTAAATTGAAAACTTTCTTTTGAAGTTACTTTTTTTAGGAAGCGTTCGATTTCTAAAAAATCATCTTCAATGAGTTGCATATCACATCCAATAAACGTAATTTTATTTTCATGGTTTAAGTTGTGAAGGCGCATCCATTCAATGAATTCTAACATTTCTCCTGTTCGCCAAGGCCATAATTTCACTTCATTTAATGCATTTTTTATTGTATCCATTTCTCCATTGATATATCGATTCACTCTTTGACAAGCAGCAAAGTCTGCCTCGAGAAAGAACGAGTTGTAGCCGTGATTTTCAACAAGGTATTTAAAAAATCGATGCCTAATTGTTGTAAATTCACTAGAGCCGTGAGTAGATTCTCCCATCCCAATAATCTTGCGATTTTTTAATATTGAATCTAATGATTTTAAATCAGTATTATTGGTGAAATCGGGATGAATACTGTTTAATTCGATATACGTTTTGTTTGATTGACAAATTGAAGTGTTAAGAGATATGAGACAGATGATGGAAATAAATAAAATGTTGTTCATTTTTAGAAAGTTTATGTTTAATAAAAAACTACTTTTTGTCTTGGTTAATATCATGATTAATTTTTTTTAAAAAAAACTACAATTTCACTCCTTTTTTATTTGAATCTATGTTGTCAAGTACTGATTCTTGATTTTCTTCATTTTTTTGAAATTGACCAAATGAATAAGCTACTTTAAACCAAATAATTCGTGTGTCATTTTTGTTATGAAAATTTATGTTTAGGTTGTCAAAAGATAGTTGATTATTAAATTGTAATTGATTGAAAATGTCTTGAAAAGAAATAGAAGTTTTTAATTTTTTCTTCATAAAATCTTTCGATAAGACAATTTCAAGTGCAGTTTGAGGCTGAGTTATATTATATATTTGATAAGTACCTTTTGTTCCAAGCCAATAATCTACATTCATTCTTATTTTAAAAGGAAGAATAAATTGAGAATATAATCCATGATTCCACATCGCTTTATTGGTGATTGAAGAAGTATAGTCAGAAATTGATGTGGTTGTTCTCTCTGTATATAAATACATATAATTTATCTGATCAATATCGATTGGATTGTTGAAGAATTGAAGACCATCTCTGAAAACACCAAAAGGAATAGGAATTGAAAAGAAGTATGTTAATGAATTCACATTGTGATAGGTTCGATATGAATTTACAGTTTGTAAAGAATTAGGTTTTACATTGATTTGATCCAAGTTTAAAGTTTGAGAATGTGAGTAATTTACAGAAAGTTGTAAATAATCAAAAACACTAAATTTCAATTCAAGGTTATCGAAAAAGTTAGGCTTTAGTAATAAGTTTCCAGAAGATGAGCTGTAATTGTCGTAATAATTAGAATTATTTGGGTCGAATTCTTCGTAAGTTGGTAAAGCGATTTTACGTGAATAACTTCCGATGATATTCATATCTGGACTAAATCTATAAATGGCATTCGCTGAAGGGAAAATGTTTAAGTAATTATTTGTTTTAGTTTCGGTAGTAGTTGAACGTCTATTTAATGTAAAATTTTCGACTCTAAATCCTGCTCCAAGTGCTAATTTTTTGATTTCCTTTTTCACTTCGACATATCCAGCTAAATTATCCTCAATGTAATTAAAGTCGAGAAGATCTGTGAAGTTTAAATTTTGAAAAATTGCACTTGATTGATTTTG
>CALPSU020000290.1 GCA_943326315.2 Chryseobacterium gleum | reverse complement strand
ACTACCATAAATTTTAACTAATTCATTTTTTTGAAAGGTTCGTTCAAATCCAGATTCATCTTCTACAATATAATTCGAAGAATCCGTTATTATCTTTACGATAGTTCCACCACCTACTTCATATAAAAAACCTACTTTTTCTCCTTGAATAAACATATTTTTTTTAAAATTTTAAGACACCTAAATAATTAATTAAAACAAAAGGTGCTATAAATCCTGATATCCAAATAATTAAAATAAAAAATTTAAACACGAATGATGCATTTCTATCAACTGGTGAAACCAAAACATTATTAACTTGATTAGCAATAATAGAATCAATTGATTTGTCATCATCTCCTACCTGATTTAAATATGTTTTTAAGGCAGGAGTATAATTGATTAGAACCTCTTTGATTTTAGAGAAATCTTTATTTGAAAGTGATTTATAAGTTAAAGTAAAATTCACCCCTTCGTTAATTAATTCTTTATGAATCGAATAATTACGTTGCGTCATTCGAACCCTTAAACCCATAAGAAAACCAAATATTACAATTAACCATAGCTGGAAATACCATCCTACACCTATCATAACCAAAGATGAAATAAATGAAAATACTAATTGAAAAAGATCTTGATTTTTTTTAACGAGTAATTTCAAAACTTGACCGCCATCTAAGGGATCTAGAGGTAATAAATTAATTACGTTTAATACCATAAACAAAAATGCTAAATCATTCATCCAATCCATCTTCCATTTCACACCCAAATAAAAAATGGAAAGTCCTATTATTATTCCAGGTATAGGACCAGCAAGAACCACAAATAAGCTTTGTTTTTGCTTGTACTCATCTTTTTTACCTTGCACGAAAGCCCCCATAAACGGAACGAATAGCATTTTAACATCTGAATATCCAAACATTTTCATAAATAAAAAATGCCCTAGTTCATGGATAAGTAATACTAATATTAAAGAAAAAATAAATGTAAAATCTGAAGCTCCTAACAAGACAAAAGTTAAGATAAACAAGAATATAGATAAAATTGTTTTTTTAGTGTTTTGACTAGATTTTTTCTCAACTAATTCAGGTTTTTGAGGGTAATAATCAAATTGTTCCATTCTGTACTATTGAATTTATATGGTTATTAATTATTAATAAAATCAATACTACCATTTTTCATTTGGTGATATGCTCGAGCAAGATAAGCTAGCAATATTCTCATCGTGTCAAATGCTTCTTCAGATTCAGCACTTATTTCTTTTTTCTGAAGACGTAAAAGTAACTTCATATAAAGAGCGTGAAATGCTAACTCAATGTCATTTTTATCTTTTAAATTAGACTTTTCTTTAAAATCATTTAAATTTGGAAGTGCATTTTCAAAAAGTGCTTTATATTTTTCGTCTTTTACAATGTTAATAAGAGTCGTATGAAGATAAGAAATCTCAATCATAACTTCATTGATTTCATGTAAATGACCAGACTTTTCAATACGTTGTGAAATCATATTATTAATTAAACTACTATACCATTTTGAATACTGAGAAACAAAAGACTCATCTGGAAGTTGAGGTTTTACATAATTTTCTAAAATTGCATCTAAATCAAACTTGTAAGCTCGAATTACATCTTCAATTTGATACATATACAATATATACTCGGCAATATTTTCTTTGATTTTTTTCTGAGCTATTAACATAGTATCTATTATTTTTTCATGTCTTTTTGAATCTCATTTTGATTCTGATTCAAGTAAGCTGTAAATTCTTTTGTAACATTCATAGAAGAATTTATATAATTAATTTGTCCACCTTTTGCGTAAATTAATAATATGTCAATACCGTTTTCTTCGCAATATTTTTTACTAAATTTTTCAATTTTATTCCCAACGGACTCCAATTTCTCAAGTGTTTCTTTTTCTAATTTAGCTCCTTCAACTTCTTGATATTGCATAATTTCAGCTTCTTGATTTTGAAGATTTGATTGGTATCCTTCACTTTCAACTTGGGATAACTCATTGTTTTGAGCTCTTTTCATGAAATTTGCATAATACGATTCCATAGCTTTTCTTTTCCCTTCAATTATTTTTTGAAAGGCTAGTTGTTTTTTTGTAACAATTGCGTCTTGCTCTTTGTAGTAAGTAAAATTATTTTTCATACTATCTTGATCGTAATAAGCAATTTTCAACTCCCCAATCTTTTGAATTTCAATATTTGGTTTTGTATTTTCAATTTTTTCTTCTTGTTTTTTCTCACTACAAGATCCTAAAGCTAAACCTAAAATAGTAATTACTAAAAGTGATGATTTTATCATTTTCAATGTTTGTTTTAAATTAAAATTAAATATTCTTAAAGGAATTTGTCCATTCAGAACGCATTGCAATAAATCTAGTTAAACAGTTTTTAAGCAAATCTTCATCCACCATTTTTATAACATCCTCTACCCCATTCACATCCAATTCGGCAATTTTATAAATTTGTTCATATAGATCTAATTCAATTTTAACTATGAATTTCGAATTATATTGAAATACTTGTATTTTAAACCTTGAATGTGGAATATCAGTCACTAACCGCATACTTTATTTTTTTTCACAAAAGTAATAGAATTTTTATAAAAAGACCCATGCAGTTGGGTTTTCTGAAGCCAGAAAACACGTTTAGGGTAACCGATAATCGCTGTAATCCACTGTTTAGACAAATCCTCTATTTTCTAAAGAAAATTGCGGCCCGCCATTGATTACCAAAGACTTCCCTTAGGGTCATAATTATTGCTTCAAGAATAATCTGCATGGGCTCTTCTTTCGAAGATAAGGTTACTACTTCATCTCATGAATGAACCTCTGATACAAAATTAAGAAAAAGACTTGAATCAATTGTTGTTTTTTTTACCGATTATTGTATTCAATATCTAAAAATTGTAAAATTGCTAAAGGTTCAATATTTATGTTCAGATCAAAATCTAAAAAAGGATATAAATCTTTTTTTAGACGATTGGAATAATTCAAGTGATTCAATTACAACAATGACTTCAGGATCTACAGGGAAACCTAAATCATTGCGTTTATTGAAATCAAAAATGATTGAATCGGCAAAAATGACAGGCGCTTTTTTTGACTTAAAAGCTGGTGATAAAGCTGTTTTATGCTTATCCCCTAACACTATTGCAGGTAAAATGATGATCGTTAGGTCTATTGTTTTAAAACTTCATTTAATTATTATTAAAATTGATTCGAATCCTTTTGAATACCTAAATAATGATATTGATTTTATAGCAATTGTACCATTACAACTTAAAAAATCGCTTGAAAATTTTCCTGAAAAATTAAAAAACTTTAGAAACATTATTGTTGGTGGTGGTGATGTTTCTGAAGAATTGATAATTAATCTCCAAAAAAATAAAACAACCGTTTTTCATACTTTCGGTATGACTGAAACAATTTCACATGTTGCAATGAGGAAAATCGGCTTCGAAACCGAAAACTTTTTCACTGCTTTAGGAGATGTTGTATTCTCTCAAAAAGAAAACGCATTAATTATAGAATCTGCGTTATT
>CALPSU020000289.1 GCA_943326315.2 Chryseobacterium gleum | reverse complement strand
TGTAATTATCTAAATTGGTGTGAATTGCATAAATTGCAATGTTGTTTTGGATAGCTTTAATTATAGTTCTTTCAATGTAATTATTGCCATTTAATTTTTTAATACCTGAAAAAATAATTGGATGATGAGAAATGATTAAATTACATCCTATATTAATAGCTTCTTCAACAATTTCTTCCGTGCAATCTAAACAAATCAGAGTTGAGTTGATTTCGGTTTCTTTGTTTCCTATAAGTAAGCCACAGTTGTCATAAGATACTTGACTTCCAAGGGGTGCTAATGATTCTAAATAAGATGTGATTTCCTTTATTTTCATTTTTAGGATTTTAAATTTTTCATAAAGTTTTATATTTTAACTTTCCAATTTCCTCTTGTGCCTCCGATGCGTTCAATGTAACCTTTTTCCTTTAAAATTTCGACATGTTTCAGGACTGCTGATTCATTGATATTCATCTGTTCTGCAATTGCTCGGTAACTAATTTTGTTATTGCTTTTAATTATCTGTAAAACAGTTGTTTGTCTGCCTGTTAGTTTTGGGATTGCACCACCTATTGCACCACCTATTGCACCACCTATTGCACTACCTATTGCACCACCTATTTTTTTACTTTTTGGTTCTTTTTTTTCTGTTAATTTACTTAAGGAAAAAGTTGAAGGAAAGCTCATTCTAAGGAAGTTTTGAGAAAATTTAAAACATTCTTGAGAATAACTTTCTAAAATACGCGGTATACCAGAACCTAATTGTTCAACCAATTTTAAATCTTTATAAATACGCATAATTTCTTTATTTCGAGGAACTGAAAAGCCTTCAAAAAATTCTTCTTGACTTAAAGTGTCGGGCAACCCTCCAGCGGATGAAATTTCAATTCGATTATCAAAAATTTCAAATTTTGGAGGTATTTCATTCGTATAATCACTGTGTATAAAAGCGTTGATGATAGCTTCACGTAATGCAACAGAATCCCATAATCGAGTAGCTTCTCGCTCTTTTGAAGTTATTTTTGTATGTGTTTTATTTTCTAAATCAATCTTATCTAAAACTTGTTTTACAGCTTTTATCAAGGAGCAATAGCCGTATTCGTTACTTTCAATTAGATCTACTCGATTCGTTCCTCTATATTTAGCAACCTTTATAGATATATTGTTTTTATCTGACATAAGATAGGCAGCATAGTTGAAGAAACCATCCTCATTTAGTAATTCAAGATTAGTTGCAAATTTACCATTGAGTTGAATGCCATTTTCTTGATAGTAAATTTTTAACTGTTCAAAATTTAATTCTTGCTGATTAGATTTAATTTTACTAATTGAGTTACGTGTCCGTTTTGAAAACAATTCTTCAATCATTTTAGAAGTCATTGGTTCGGAGGCTGTCCCTATTCGAATGAAACATCCTTTTTCAGACATTCCATTTTTTTTAATGTAATAAGGTTTTTCAGGGCCGCTAGCAATTGTTATTTTTAAAATATTTTTCCCCTCTCTTTTTTCACTCGAGATGTCAAATAGGCCCATGCAAGAAGGAAGAATATTGGTTTTTAAACGATCTTTTATTTTTAGTTGATCACTATCTGCATCAAAAACTCCTGTAGCTTCTCCAAATTTATTAATACCAATATAAATGATTCCGCCTTCGTGGTAGTTTAAAAAAGCAATTACTTCTTTTTCTAAACCTTCTGTAAGTTCTTGTTTATATTCTATTCGGTTTGTTTCTTGCATTTGAAATCTAAGATAGGATAAATTAAGACAATTTTAAATTCACATTCAATTATTTTTTTAATTTTGAATACAAGCAAAAAAATCATTTAGATAAGCGACTTAATTATTCTCCAACTAAATCCTTTTTCAGTAAATAGTTTAGTTTAAATTTTGAAGCTTTAGGAAATCATTATTCTCACAATTGATAAACAAAACCAAAATTCACTCCAAATGCTCTTGCTTTATGAATGTAATTATCGATGTTTAGATAAGTAGAATTCAATTGCCATCTGTATTCTGGAGTAATGAAAATTGAAAAAGATTTACTGTATCTAATTTGTAAACTAGCGTCTATACAAGCGCTTAAAACAAAAGAATTATAGTTGTTTTTTGTTTTAATTGTTGTAGTTCCAGTTTCTCCTTTATGGTTTGTCCATTGCTGATCCTGACGATAACCGTTAAACATTTGCGGGATAATTCCTCCTCCGATTAAGAAACGAATTTGATCTCCCATGCTGTAATATAAGCGAATAGGCATAGCAATATAGGAGTAAGTTGTCTGATAATTCATTGCTGTATCTTTATTTTTTAATTGATAGCTTTCTCCATTTTTTATATAAGAAACTCCACCTTCCAAAGCGACATGTTTGTGTAAATAATTTCTAAACCCTAAAGAATATGACCAAGTTGTTAAGCTCTTTTCATCCGATCTAGTTCCTAATGGTTTTCCAAATATGGTACCATTTTCTGTTAAATATCGAAAACTACTTGAACAATTGGATCCAATGAAAATTTCTGTAGAGCCTTCAAGTTCTCGTTTGCCTTCGATGTCATTTTTTAATTTAATCAAAGTGTCAGATTTTTTATTTTCAGGACTTGCACCAATTTCAAGCTGAGAAAATGAATTAAAAGATGTTAACGTTACGAAAATTAAACAAGTGTGATAAAATATTTTCATTATTTTTACGATGTTATTTATTCGAAAGATCTATACTAAATTGTAAAATTACACATTATCCAATTATGACTGATAAACAAAAAACAAAAAAGAGTTTGGTTCGCCGCATTTTAAAATGGACAGGAGTTACATTTTTACTTTTATTAATTTTAATGATTGTAGTTCCAATTTTATTTAAAGACGACATCAAGCAATTAGTTATTAAAGAAGCAAATAAAACGTTGTTAGCTGATTTATCTTTAGGCGAATTTGACTTAACTTTTATAAGTACATTTCCTAATTTATCTATAAAGTTAACCGATACTAAAATTACAGGGAGGGGTGATTTTAAAGGAGTTGAATTAGTTAATATCAAAGAGTTTTATGCACACGTAGGATTCTGGAGTGTTATTGGTGGAGATAAAATTGAAATCGATGAGATTCATTTAAATGAACCAATTTTTGACGTAAGAATATTGAGTAATGGTAAAGCCAACTACGATATTACTAAACCCGATTCTGTTAAAACTCCTGAAGATAAAGAGCCTTCAAAATTTGCATTAAAATTAAAAGAGTATTCAATAAATAAAGCACAGATTAGATACGACGATCAAGTTGGGGAGATGTTTACTGAGTTGAAAAATATGACACATGTTGGTGAAGGAGATTTAACAGCAGATGTAATAGATTTTAATACTAAAACTACCATGGATGAAATGACTTTTGAAATGGGAGGAGTGTCTTATTTGAATAAAGTTAAAACAGAAATGATTGCCAATATTTTAATGGAATTCACGGATAAAACTTCTAAATTTACTTTGAAAGACAATGAATTATCTCTTAACGCATTGCATTTTTCTTTTGGAGGGTTTTATGAAATGCTAGAAGGATATGATAATATGGATTTAAAATTAAAT
>CALPSU020000288.1 GCA_943326315.2 Chryseobacterium gleum | reverse complement strand
TTGAAAAAGAAGGTTTTGAAGTTGATGTTGCTTCAAATGGAGAAGAAGGTCTTTCTAAAATGAAAGTTAAGACTCCTGAATTAGTTATTTTAGATGTTATGATGCCTGGGATGGATGGAATCGAAATATGTGAAATTATTCGAAGTACACCAAGCTTAGAGCATGTGATAGTTTGCTTGTTAACAGCTAGAAATGAAGATTATAGTCAGATTGCTGGATTAGATTCTGGTGCAGATGATTATGTTTCTAAACCTGTTAGGCCTAAAGTGTTAATAAGTAGAATAAATGCTTTATTGCGAAGAAAAGGAAATGCTGATAGTGATAAAATTTCAACAAATGATTTGGTTATTAATAGGGAAAAATATGTTGTTGAGAAAAATGGAGAAATAATTCATCTGCCACGAAAAGAATTTGAATTATTGGCTTTATTAGCATCAAAACCTCATTCAGTTTTTGAAAGGGATGTTATTTTAGAGTCTGTTTGGGGAACTGATATTGTTGTAGGTGATAGAACAATTGATGTACATGTAAGAAAATTGAGAGAAAAATTAGGTGAAAATTATATTACAACGGTAAAGGGAGTTGGATATAAATTTTCAAATCCGGAAGCATAAGTAAATACAACAAAAAGACTGTATGTTAATATAATATTAAGAAATTCAACTCCTAAGTTGTTGTTATATTAACATTGCCTTAACTTTTCATTAATGACATATAACGTCCTTTGTCTAAAATTTAGATAAAATGAAAAATGTTATAGTATTCTTGTTTTGTATTTTAATTCAAAATGCTTTTGCTCAATCACCAAAAACAGGTTATATAGAAGGGAAAGTAGTTGAAGGTACTGTAAAAGATTTTTTAGATGGAACTACTGGTGAGATAATACCAGGTGCAAAAATTATTATCGATGGTACAGAATATAGAGCGATTTCCGATTTTGACGGAAACTATTACATTAGAGGTATTGAATTTGGAACTTATTCAATAACAATATCATCTCCAGGACATATAACTAAAATATTAACCGATGTAGTTGTTTCCTCTTCAGATGTTCAACTGATTAACATTTCTTTAGAACCAGTTTCTACAATAATGACTGATGTAGTTGTAAAAGTTAAAATCAATAAATCGGATGATATTGGAACTTTAAATGTTAAGAAAAATAGTGCGAATAGTTCGGATGTAATTTCTGCCCAAGCAATATCTAAAACACCTGATAAAACAACGAGTGATGTATTGAAACGTGTTTCTGGAGCAAGTATTCAAGATAATAAGTTTGCAATTATAAGAGGGTTAAATGATCGTTATAATGCAGCTTATTTAAATGATGGACCTTTACCAAGTTCAGAATCGGATAGAAAGGCTTTTTCATTTGATATTTTTCCGGCCAATATGTTGGATAATATTGTTATTGTAAAAACTGCTACACCTGATTTACCCGCAGAATTTGCAGGAGGAATTATACAAATTAATACAAAAAGTATTCCTGCTAAAAACTTTCAAACAATTTCGATAGGTGGAGGTTATAACACGATTACCACTTTCAAAGATCAAGTTACCTATAAAGGTGGTAAAACTGATTGGCTTGGAATTGATGATGGCACGAGAGGTTTACCTTCTTCTATTCCCTCAAAGGCTGATTATCCAGTAAATATTCATGAACAAGCTGATATGGCTAAGAAATTTACAACCGATTGGAGTTTAATAAATAAGAAATTTTCTCCCAATGTAAATTTTCAATACAGTTCAGGAATAAACACTAAATTATTTAAAAAAGAAGTTGGTATTATTGCTTCATTGACTTACAGTAAAACAAATAATTTTAATCAAACAGTTAGAAGAGGATATTCTGGTAATGGATTATCTGGCGGGACTTCTCAGATTGAATTTGATTATTTAGATAAAGTATATTCTACACAAGTTTTAGCTGGGGGAATGGCGAATTTTTCTATTAAATTAAATTCTAATAATAAATTAGCATTTAAAAATTTATACAGTATAAATTCAGACGATCGCGTAATTGCAAGAACAGGTTTAAAAGATCCTTTAGAAGATAATCCAAATGTTTTAAAATCCAATGCGATGTGGTTTACGAGTAATAATATTTATTCGGGGCAATTAAGTGGGGAACATTTGTTGAAAAATGAAAAATTAAAATTTCATTGGGTAGGATCTTACAGCAATATTAAAAGAACAATACCTAATTTGAGACGTTCGATTTATTCGCACTATAAAACGTTTAATAATCCTGATCCAGCAGAACAAAATCCTTTGGACACTACTTATTCAGCACAAGTTGGAAGTTCTAGTGTAGGACCTGACTATGGTGGTGGTATGTTTTTTTCTACTAATAAAGAAAACATTGCAAGTATAAAAGGTGATTTTACATATCAATTGCCTAAATTATTAAAAATGAAAAGTGAATTAAAATTAGGAGGTTTATATCAAAATAGAAATAGAGAATTTGATGCTCGTCAGCTAGGATATACAAAATATGGTGGTGCAGGACAAGCAGTGTATTTCCAAGATTCATTATCCTATTTACCACAGGATTCTATTTTTCTAGCATCAAGTATGGGGCAAATGAGCCCTGGAAAAGGTGGGTTTAAATTAACGGATGGTTCAAAATACACGGATGCTTATCAAGCGAGTTCTATTTTATCAGCTGGTTATTTGATGTTAGATAATAAAATAAATGATATGATTAGATTAGTTTGGGGTGCTAGAGGGGAATATTTTACTCAGAATCTACATGCAATTAAATCTGACAAAAGTAATTTGAATATTGAAACAAAAAAATTAGATATTTTACCTTCTGCAAATGCAATTATTTCTTTTAATAAAAAACAAAATTTAAGATTGTCCTATTCACAAACTTTGAATAGACCTGAATATAGAGAATTAGCTCCCTTTGCTTTTTATGATTTTAACACTCAATTTGTTGTTACAGGAAATGATTCTTTGAAAAGATCTAAAATTACAAATTTTGATATAAGATATGAATTGTTTCCAGGAAAAGGTCAATTACTTTCAGGAACAATTTTCTATAAAGATTTTACAGATCCTATAGAACAAGTTAATTTAACTTCTGCCTCTAGTTCAATGTCATTTAAAAATGTACCAAAAGCAATAAATTATGGAATTGAATTAGAGTTTAGAACGGTGATAGGTTCGTTGTTTAAATGTGATACATCTTCAATTTTTAACAATTTTACGTTGTTTTCAAATTTAGCTATAATTCGTTCTGTTGTAGATGTTACAAGTATTGTTGGAGCACAATATGATAGTAGGCCTCTACAAGGGCAATCTCCTTATGTTTTTAATACTGGGCTTACCTATTTTGATGAAAATTTGAACATGTCATTCTCTGCAAACATAAATAGAGTAGGGGATAGAATTTCTATTATTGGTAATGTTGATCAACCTGATATTTGGGAAAAAAGTAGAACTTTCGTTGATCTTCAATTAGCTAAATCTTTTTGGAAAAAGAGAATTGAATTTAAATTGAATTTCCAAAATATATTAGCTCAAAAGCAAATTTTTTATCAAAACAATTTCAACGAGGAGGGAGA
>CALPSU020000287.1 GCA_943326315.2 Chryseobacterium gleum | reverse complement strand
TTACCACCTAAAAAAATAATTAAGCAAGAACGATCAAGTTCAGCAATTATATTTTATTGGGGAATTCAAAAATCATTTCCTGAATTGGATTTACATAATATTTTCTTCAGTGAAAATTATGAGAAAGAGTTTGACCAAATTTTCAATCAACAATCCATTCCTGATGATCCGACTGTTTATGTTAATATTACAAGCAAGGTTGAGATGAAAGATGCTCCAGATGGTTGTGAAAATTGGTTTGTAATGATAAATACTTCGGCTAATTTTAATCAAGATTGGGATGAATTAATTAAAATTTCAAAAAAGAATATTATTACTAAAATTAATTCAATTCTGAATACTGATATTGAGAAATACATAGTATGTGAATCCATTTTAGATCCTCGAACGATAGAATCAAAAACGAAATCGCATCGGGGTTCATTATATGGAGCTTCAAGTAATTCAAAATTTTCAGCTTTTTTAAGGCATCCAAATTTCTCAAGTAAAATTCAGGGTTTGTATTTTTGTGGTGGATCTGTTCATCCTGGAGGAGGTATTCCTTTGTGTTTGCTTTCAGCTAAAATTGTTGCTGATTTGGTAGATTAAATCATAGTGTTTGATGATTTAGTGAAATAGTATAAAAAAAATCGTGTGAATAAATTAAGTGAGTGTCCAATATGTAGCAGTGAAAATTTAAAATCATTCATTTCAACTAACGCACAGATGCATGTGAGAGGTGAAATTTTTAATTTTGATGCATGTGGAAATTGTAGTTTAGTATTTCTAAATCCCCGAGTTGATTTAGATAAAATTGATACTTATTATACTCAAAATTATTTGCCTTATAGAGGTTCAAATGCTTGGGGAAAGTATCAGATGATGGTGGATAAAAGTCAACAAAAATTAGATAAGAAAAGAGTTGATTTAGTTTCTAATTACATATCTATCAATCAAAAAACAACGATTTTGGATATAGGATGTGGTAAGCCTACTTTTTTGGCCGAATTTTCTTCTATATACTCCTCTAATTGCGTAGGTATTGATTTTTCAGATAAAGGTTGGAAGGACGAGAAATCACAATTTGATAAGTTGAAATTGGAAGTGACTGAGTTAGAAAATTTCAATTTAGAAAAATCACCAGATGTTATTACAATGTGGCATTATTTAGAACATGATTATGCACCCAAAGAAACATTAAAAAAAATAAAATCAATTATAGCTTCAAAAGGACTTGTAGTAATTGAGGTTCCCAATTTTGAGTCAGAAGGCAGGAAGAAGTTTGGTGCTAATTGGGCAGGTTACCATACCCCTAGACATACTTTTTTATTTTCACCTAAAACAATAAAGCAACTACTTAAAGATGAAGGTTTTTCTATTGTTGATTTAAAAATCAATGGAACGTTAGATCCTTATAATTTATACTGGATGAGCCTAATGGAGAAAAAGAACATCGATTGGTCTAAAAATATGGAGGGTGAATTTTGGGGATATGTAAGAGGAATGCTACTATTTAGAATTAAACAATTTTTTAATAGAAAGAAATCTTTTGGTGTAATGACAATTATTGCACAGGCGGATTAAAATTCCATTTTTCACCTTGCCAAGTTCCAATTGTTTTGTAAGGTTGAAAACGGGCAAATAATTCTTCAGAATACCATTTTAATTCTTTTGTTAGCAGGATTGCTTTTTTGTGTTCTTCACTATTATAAGCGAAATTTTTCAAATCTTCGAATGATTCCCAAATACTAAAAGTTGACATTTGTTTTAAAGGAATTTCGCCAATTCCTTTAGTGAAAAATAGTCCTTTCGCGTTTTCAAGTGGTTTTTGAGAAGTAGGGACATATTTCCAAAACGTAAGCATTCGTTTATTTTTAATTGTAGCCCTTGTAATTGCTGCTATATATTGATTGTCAGGGTTTAATTCGTTGCTTTTTATAAATGGATTTTGTCCAGACCAAAGTCCGTGAGAACTAATGTTTTTCATGAAAATTGTTTGAATTTCTTTGCTTTTTAGTTTGTATTTAGAAATAATTTCAGATTTAGCTAAAAAACTTTCCGCATCTTTTTCTGTATTCCAAATTTGAATTAGACAGTAGGTGGTCCAATCAGGAAAAGGATTAAAACCTAATCCCTTCCCACTGCCCATAAGTTTATAGAAAGTTTGGTTCTCTGTTTTTTTAAGATAGGGATGAGCAAATTGCATCATGAAAAAAGCCCATAATTTTGCTTTTACAGATGTGAATTTGAAAAATGTAACAGTTGTAATTTGTGTATTCATACCAGTCTTAATTTGGCTCAATTTAGTAATAATACTAAAGTGATTTTAACTATTATTAAATTACATCAAAATTAAATTATACTTTTTTAATAAGTATGATTAAAAAAAGGAGATTCTATTTCCAAAAAACACATTTTGGACGTATATTCGCAGTAACGAACAAAATGAAAATTTTCCACAATATGTGATTTAAATACTTGTTTTTGTTTGTTTTAACTGTATATTGATAATTCATACTAATTGAAATGAAGACTGATCCAGAAATTATTAAACATTTGATGCAACAAGGTAGTTTACTTCCAAAAGAAGAAATGTTAGAAATTGCACCAAAAAAAGGGAAATTATTTATTGGTATACCAAAGGAAACTGTTTTTCAAGAAAGACGAGTAGCTCTTGTTCCTGAGGCGGTTCAAATTTTAGTTTTGAATGGTCATAGAGTTAAAATTGAATCTAAAAGTGGAGAAATGGCTAATTATTCAGATCGTGATTACAGCGAAGCTGGAGCTGAAATTTGTCACGACCCGAATGAGATTTTTCAATGCGATATTATTTTTAAAGTTGGTCCGCCATCTGAAGATGAAGTATATATGATGAAAGGAAATCAAACGTTGGTTTCTGCTCTTCAAATTTCAACACAAGCGAAAACAATTTTACAAAAATTAATGACGAAGAAAATCACTGCTATTGCTTGGGATTTTATTCGTGATGATGAGGGAGTTTTTCCTATTGTAAGAGCGATGAGTGAAATTGCAGGTACTACTTCTATAATCGTTGCAGGCGAGTTGCTTTCTTGTTACAATACGGGAAAGGGAATTATGTTAGGAGGTATAACAGGAGTTAGTCCAACCGAGGTTGTAGTTATAGGAGCAGGAACTGTTGGTGATTACGCAACTAGAGCGGCTCAAGGATTAGGTGCCTCAGTTAAAGTTTTTGATAATTCAATGTCTCGTTTACGTCGTTTACAAAATAATTCAAGCACTCGATTATACACATCTGTTATTCAGCCAAAAAGTTTAGCCAAAGCAATTAAAAATGCAGATGTTGTTATTGGTGCATTACGAGCTCCATTAGGAAGAACTCCTTGTGTAGTTACTGAGGAAATGATCGAAGCAATGCAAACAGGTTCGGTTTTAGTAGATGTAAGTATCGATCAGGGTGGATGTTTTGAAACTTCAAGAGTAACAAATCACAATGAACCTACTTTTGTTAAGCATGGAGTAATTCATTATTGTGTTCCAAATATAGCTTCACGAGTTTCTAGAACAGCTTCTTTGGTTCTTTCTAATATCTTCTCACCAATTCTATTGGAAATGGGAGAAAAAGGGGGAT
>CALPSU020000286.1 GCA_943326315.2 Chryseobacterium gleum | reverse complement strand
TAAGTTCTTTTGATGTTAGAAACATGATGGAAAAAGGGATTATTTCAACTGGTGAAAATGCATATATCGTATGTTTAGGTGGGAAACCAGTATTTAAACAAGTGCCTTTTAAAGCATTTTTTCAACAATCTTTTTCAGAAACTGGAGTTGATAAATTTGGACTTCAGATAAATATTCCGACCCTTGATTATTAT
This sequence comes from Chryseobacterium gleum, assembly GCA_943326315.2. GTDB lineage: Bacteria > Bacteroidota > Bacteroidia > Flavobacteriales_D > Crocinitomicaceae > CAIUKX01. The sequence goes on along the minus strand of CALPSU020000286.1, from coordinate 3,427 downwards.
TTTGATTATTCAATGGAGCAGAAAGATGGTTTAATGAGAATTATTTCAGGTGATCCTGATTTCGTAGCTGCTGTAAATAAAATAAAAGAGGATAAGCGTAAGATTAAAAATTTTAAATATCAAATGGAAGAAGGTAGCATCTATTTGAGTAAATTTATGCGTTATTTTGGAAAATAGATAAAATGAATTTTTTACTTTTTGGTAGTATAGCATATTTATTAGGATCAATACCTTCTGCAGTTTGGATTGGTAAAGCATGGTATAATATTGATGTTCGTGAACACGGTAGTAAAAATGCTGGAGCAACAAATACATTTCGTGTTTTAGGAAAAAAAGCGGGTAAGTTAGTGCTTTTTTTAGATGTTATTAAAGGTTTACTCGCAGTATCATTACCAGTCATTTTTTTGGAATGGAAAATAATTGATTTTGGTATAGTTTATCCATCAGATGTTATTTATTTACAAATAACATCTGCAATAATAGCTGTTTTAGGGCATGTTTTTCCAATTTTCGCAAACTTTAAAGGGGGTAAAGGAGTAGCAACTTCTTTGGGAGTGATTATAGGTATTCATCCAGAAGCTGCGGGTGTTTGTTTTTTAATTTTTGCTATCGTTTTTATTCTTTCAAATTATGTTTCATTAGGAGCAATTTGTGCAGCAATTTCATTTCCTTTGGCATTAGTATACATTTTTGGAGTTACAAATATTGGACTTATTTTATTTAGTGTTTTATTAGGTGGATCGGTAATTCTAGCACATAAAAAAAATATTCTAAGGTTATTAAAAGGAGAAGAGAGTAAAATGAGATTTTTCAAAAAATAATATTTTACTAATCATATTAAGATATTCAATAAAAATATAGATGAATTTTAAATCAATAATTACATTTTTTTTCATTTTTTCATTTTCTACTATTTCATTTTCTCAAGAAAATTTAGAAGAAACAAAAAAGATTGCTGACAAATTTTTTGAAGAAGAAAAATATGTTGAGGCAACTCCTTATTATTTACGTTTGCTTGCCGTTCAACCCCGTGATCATAATTTTAATTATCATTATGGAGCATGTTTATTATTCAATGGAACTAAAAGTCAAGATGTTTTTAAATATTTAAATTATGCAATTACAAATGAAAATGTTGAAGCTGAAGCAAATTATTTTTTAGGAAGAGCATATCATTTAAATTTTCAGTTTAATGATGCTATTAAATATTTTAAAATATATCAATTAAAAGCAGGTACAAAACCAAATCTAGCATTTGATGTTCAACGACAGATTGAAATGTGTGAGAATGGTAAAAAATTGATTACTACGATTACTGAAATGATCGTATTAGATAAGAAAGAGATTGAGAAAGATAAGTTTTTCAGGATTTATGATTTAAGTGATATTGGAGGTAATTTACTTGTTACGGCAGAATTTCAAACAAAATTAGATGAGAAAAAGGCACACATTCCATTAATTCATTTCCCGGCAAATCCAACGGTTATTTACTATTCAAGTTATGGTGAATCCGGTAAAACTGGAAAAGATATTTATGTACAAAGACGGCTTCCTACAGGCGGTTGGGGTTTGCCTCAAGCATTAAAAGGAGATGTAAATACAAAGTATGATGAAGATTATCCATATATGCATCCAGATGGCCAATATTTATACTTTAGTTCTAAAGGTCACAATTCAATGGGTGGTTTTGATGTTTTTAGATGTAAATATGATGCAGAAACAGATATGTTTGGTAAAGCAGAAAATATGGATTTCGCAATATCTTCTCCTAACGATGATTTATTCTATGTTGTTGATTCATTAAATAAAAATGCTTATTTCGGTTCAAATAGACAAAGTGAAGAAGGGAAATTATTTGTTTATAAAGTTCGTGTTGATCGAGTTCCTTTGAATATGTCGGTAATTAAAGGAGAATTTAACTCTACTATAAATCCTCAAATGAAAAAGGTTTTTATAGATGTGAAAGATTATTCTAATGGTGAATTCATAGGAAATTTTAATTCTAACGAAAAGGGAGTTTATATAATAACTTTCCCAAAAGGAGGTAAATACGAATTTACGATTAAAGTTGGTGAGAATAAACAGGAATTTAAATATTTAGCTTCTATTCCATTTCAAAAAGAATTTAAACCTCTGAAACAAAAAATAATTCATGAGCAGCAAGGCGCTGCGGAGAACGTGCGAGTTTTAGATTTATTTAATGAGGAGGTAGAAGATCCACAAGGTGTTTTTGCTCAGGTAATTAAAATGAAATCTGAATTAAAACCTAACGTTAGTGTCGAAGAATTGGCAAGAATGGAAAAGGAGAGTAAAGACAAAGAAATTATTAAAGTTTTAGGTTTAGGGAATTTATCTTTAATTGAGGTTGGATACCTTTTAGAGGATGAAGTAAAAGATGCTAAAAGAGCTGAAGGTGGTAATAAAGAATTGGAGAGTAAGATTTATGCCCAAGTACTTGAAAACACAAATGAAATTAAGCGTTTAGATAAATCAATAAAAGATAAAATAGACAAAGCTAATGCATCTACAACGGATAAGAAAAAATACAAATATTTAAAAGAGGCTGAATTAGCTTTAAAATCTCAAGAAGAAATAAAACTTTTGAATGTTAAAAGTTTAAAGTTTGCTGATTCGTTAGCAAGTGCACCCAAAAAAGGGTCTTCAGCTGCAACAGAAAAAGCGATTGAAATTTCGACACATTTTAATGAATTAATGAAGGAGCACAAACAAGCTGAGGCTTTTGCTTATTTGAGTGATAATAAAGATATGATCAAAAAAATGATCGATGAAAAATCTCCTGATCCTTTGCAAGATATGATTGAAAAAGGATTGGTTTTAGATGAAGAAATTGCCAGATTACAACCAAAAGATGACGATTACGCTAGAGATTTAAAGAAAATTGATTCTGAAATAGAAGAGTTAGAAAGATCCAAAAATGGTGCTAAGAAAAAACAAATTGAAGAAACAGATGCTCTTATAAAATCGAAAAAATCGGAGAGAGCAATGATCAATGAGGAGAGAACTTTTAATGGTACTGGTTTAAAAGAAAAAATAGCAGAAAGAAGTTCTATCCGAAAACAAGTAGATGAACTTGAAGGTATATACGCCGTGAAATCTTCGAAAGAAGTTTCGAAAGAAGAGTTGGAATTAGCGTTGAGCACTGCTAATGCAACAAATTCAGCTGAAATGAGATCACAAATTAGTCAACAAATATCACAATTAGTTTTAACAAGTCCAGATGTTAAAGCTGTTGACTATGAAGATTTAGAAAAAGATTTGGGTTCTGTTGTAACGAATTCTAGAGGTAGATCGGATAAAATTAAAGCGGATGCGACTTTAACTCCAGAAGAGAAAGCAAATAAATTGAAAGCTTTAGATCGTGAAATGTTATCTTCTATCAAAAATGAGATTTTAACTGCTGAAAAAG
>CALPSU020000285.1 GCA_943326315.2 Chryseobacterium gleum | reverse complement strand
GCAGGAAGTGCGCTAACAGTTCCGTAGCTTAATCTTAAAGTACTATTCGCATCCGGATAATATTTTGCTTTTTTATTTGACAATCTTAATCCTTGAACTAATAATCTAAATGATTTTTGATATTCATTATCTAATTTAATTTGTTCTTCTGATCTAAATCTAAAACGAGTCATAATATCAGAAGAAAGCAAGAATAATGGATCTTTAGCTATAATTTCAGAAGAAGGGTTTTTCAAAAAATCTTGAATTTTCTCTTTTGATCCAAATATACTTGACTCAAATGCAGAGTTAATGTATGTAGTAAAGTCGTTGTTATTCTTTTTAGCTATTTCAGACACTAATTTTGCTAGACCAGCTTCGTATCCTTTTGTTACATATAAGTTAAGCTGTGAAGCTAACACATCTTTTTCTAATGGAATATATAAACTACCATACATTTCATTAATCATTTGATGTAGTTTAGATAAAATTTCTTCTTTTTTTGCTCCTGTTTCTTTAGTGTAAGATTCAATTGCTCCCCCAATTTTAAAAGGTAGTACAGAGAAATTACACGTTCTAATTAAACTGGTTAAATAATTATCGTGTCTAGATTTTTCATTTGTTTTTGAGTAGTAATTATTGATTGTGGCAACAACATTACCGTAAACCTCTTTGTTTTTTCTTTTGTTTGCCCATATATTAAACTCCGCTTCTTTTTCAGCTTTGGTTTTTGAAGTTTGAGCTTTAGTAAGTGCATCAATCATTCCTTGTCGATTCTTCCAATAATTTGCGACACTTGCATATACACCTGCATAATTTAAACGAACTTCATCCGATTTGTCCATGTAAACTTTCATTCTATCCATTCCAAGTTTAGAACCTTCTACCCATGCTGGATATGCAAATTTTACATTTTGCTCAATCCCACTTGCTGGCATCCAACGGTTTGTTTTTCCTGGATATCCTAATATCATTGCGAAGTCATTTTCTTTTACTCCCCCGATATTAATTTTCAAATGTTGTTTTGGTTTTAACGGAATATTTGAAATGGAATATTCAGCAGGGTTTCCGTTTGCATCAGCATAAATTCTAAACATAGAGAAATCAGCTGTGTGTCTTGGCCATTCCCAATTGTCTGTATCACCTCCAAATTTACCGATACTACTAGGAGGGTTTCCTACTAAACGTACATCTTTAAAATCTTGGTATACAAAGTAATAAAATTCATTACCTTGAAAAAAAGAACGCACTGAAACAGTATATTTACCTCCTTGATTATTTTCTTTTTCAATTATTGCGACTTCTTGAGATATTGCTTTATTTCTCTCATCTTCAGTCATTTTATCGTTTAATTTTGATAAAATTCTTTTTGAAACGTCATCCATACGAACGAAGAAACGAACATATAAACTTGCTGGTTTTAACTCGTCTTTTTTTGTTGGAGCCCAGTAACCATTTGTTAAATAGTCTTTTTCAGGTGTTGAAAGTTCTGCAATTGCATCAAAACCACAATGATGATTTGTTAAAACTAATCCTTCTTTAGAAATTAATTCAGCAGTACATCCACCATTGAATTGTACTATTGCATCTTTTAAACTAGAATGATTAATACTGTATATTTCATCTGTAGTTAATTGAAGTCCTAATTTATCCATATCTCTATGGTTTAGTCGTTCAATGTTCATTAGGAACCACATTCCTTCGTCTGCTTTTACAATATTTGTAAGAAAAAATGTGATTGCAATCAATAAAAAATTAATTTTTTTCATTTGTTTGTTTTAATTAAAATTCAATTTTATGAGCCGTAAAAATATCTATTTATGAGCTAAGAAATAAACCGCTCATCCTAATTTAGAACTAAACTTATTAACTATATTTATTCTTTGTAGATGAAAATAAATAGAATCTACTATTTAAAAATTTCATAATGTGAAATTTATAATTTATAATTCCGTTTAATTTATTCATTTTTAAAATTTTAAGTATCCTTTTGTGGTTTGTAAATGTTTAAATTACTTTATTAAAATTTGAATTATTATTTATATATTCTAGCTTTATATATGTGGAAAAAAACTTTACAATTTATGCAATTTCTAGGGATTTAATTTTGAGAAAATAGAAGCAGCGGCACCTAAAATAGCCGCGTTTTTATCGTGAAGTGAAGAAATTCTAATTTCTATTTTGTTTTGAAAAATCGTTAAAGCATTCTCTTCAAAATGTACTTTTACACGTTCGGCAAATTTAGTTCCACTTTGTGCAATACCTCCAAAAAGGATAAAAGCCTTTGGGTTCGAAAAGCAAGCGAAATCGGCTAAGGAAGATCCTAAAATTTGAGCTGTAAATTCAATTATTTCATTTGCAAATAGATCTCCATTTTCAGCTTCTTCAAATACATTTTTTGCACTAGGATCTTTAATTTTCAATAAAGAGGATGAACTCTTATTGATTGATTCTAATTCAGTTATACTTCTTTTAACTCCAGTTGAAGAAGCATATGTTTCTAAGCATCCTTTTCTGCCACAACCACACATTCTTCCATTAGGAATAACGCGGATATGACCAAATTCACCTGCGAAACCATCTTCACCATAAACGATTTTACCATCGATAATTACTCCGCTTCCTAAACCTGTTCCAAGGGTTATTTCGACGAAATTTTTAAGATCTTTTCCATTTCCAAAAAGCATTTCTCCTTCAGCAGCAGCATTAGCATCGTTCGTTAAAATGGCTGGAGTATTGAATTTATCTTGAAATAATTTAGCCAATGGAATTATTCCTTTCCATTTTAAATTGGGAGCATATTCGATATTTCCGGTGAAATGGTTTCCATTTGGTGCACCAATACTAATTCCTATAATTGAATCTAAAGAATGTCGACTAACAAGATCAGTATAGATTGCATTGACTAAATCTTCAGGTTTTAGGAAATCAGTTGTAGGAACACTCGTTTCGTAAATTATATTTCCTGTTTGATCTACTAATCCATATGCTGTATTTGTTCCACCTATATCAATTCCAAGAGCGTATTTACCTAACATTTATTTAGTTATAGTGTTTATATTCCATTCATTGTAAAATTGTTTTAGAAAGTCCTCCATAAAAAGGTGACGTTCTTTTCCAATTTCAATTGCCGTTTTTGTGTTCAAGCGGTCTTTTAAAAGTAACAATTTTTCGTAAAAGTGATTGATTGTGTGACTTTTAGAAACTGAATATTCTTCAAAAGTAGAATGTAAAGTAGGAGCAGAGCTCGGTTCGTAAATCGGTCTATTTCTATTACCGCCAAAAGCAAAAGCTCGAGCAATTCCAATGGCTCCGATTGCATCCAATCGATCTGCATCTTGAACAATTTGTCCTTCTAAAGAAATTATTTGATCTTCAACTTTAGCACCTTTATAAGAAACGTTGTCTACAATTAGCTTTACATGAGATGCAGTTTCATCATCACATCCATTTTGGATAAGAAGTTCATATGCAATTTTTCCACCTTCGTTTAATTTCCCACCATTGAATTTATGATCAGAAATATCGTGTAAAAGGGCTGCTAATTCTACTATATTTCGATTTCCACCTTCTTTTGATTGAATAAAACAAGCATTTTCATAAACTCGATTGATATGGTGCCAATCGTGACCTGTCGCCTCTTTTTCTAATTCAGTTTGAAGTTTGGT
>CALPSU020000284.1 GCA_943326315.2 Chryseobacterium gleum | reverse complement strand
CCTAAAAAAATATGGCAAAACACGAATCCAGCAGATCAAAACAATATGTGTGATTGGTCTATGCGAAGTTTGTTGATCGAAGATGGTAATAAACTAATATTAGTTGATACAGGAATAGGGGATAAACAAACAGAAAAATTTTTCTCTCATTATTATCTTTCAGGTACAGATAGTTTAAACGGTAATTTAAATAAACTTGGTTTTTCTTTGGATGATGTTACGGATGTTTTTTTAACACATTTACATTTTGATCATTGTGGTGGAGCTATACAGTGGAATAAAGATCGAACAGGGTTTGAACCTGTTTTTAAAAATGCTATGTATTGGAGTACAGAGAATCATTGGAAATGGGCTACTGAACCAAATCCAAGGGAAAAAGGATCTTTTTTGTCTGAAAATATTTTACCAATTCAAGAGAGTGGCCAATTAAAATTTATCGAACGAACAGGAGATTTTAGTTCAAATGTGTTTAATAATTTTGATGTCTTATTTGTTGATGGTCATACGGAAAGCATGATGATACCACATATTCATTATCAAGGTAAAACATTAGTTTTTATGGCTGATTTACTTCCAAGTACAGGACATGTGCCTTTGCCATATGTTATGGGATATGATACAAGGCCACTAATTACGATGACAGAAAAGGAAAAGTTTTTAAATCAAGCAGCTAACAACGATTTTATTTTGTTTTTAGAGCACGATAATGTAAATGAATGTTGTACTGTTCAACAAACTGAAAAAGGAGTTCGATTAAATAAAAGTTTTCAATTTTCGGAGCTATTTCAGTAAATTTTCTTATTTTTCATTTGTCAATTCGCAAGTATCGAATAATTTTAATATTATGAAGAAGCATATACAACAGATCTTAAAAGAAGTTAATACGATTATATTACCTGGTCTAGGAGCCTTAACGGTTACTAGCGATAAAACAGGTGAGATTATGTTTATGCCATATTTAAAATACGACGATGGAAAATTGGCTGCTTTTATTTCTGAAAATGAAAATATTTCTATTGAAGAAGCGAAAGTATTAATATCAAATGATGTTAGAGAAATTATTTCTACTTTGGATGAAGGTAAAAACTATAGCTTTAATGGATTAGGTCTTTTTTCTAAAGATTCAACGGGTGAAATTGTGTTTGATTGGGGTAGTAGTGTTTTAGATCAAAAAGAAACTATTGAGGATACGGAAAAGTCAAAAGTTCCAAGTTTAGAATTTAATCCTATCGAAGAGCCTAAAGTTATTATTGACAAGGTAATACCAACTGAAGAAAATGTTAAGATTGTTGAAGATTCATTCATTGAATTGAAAACCAATGAAATTAATTTAGACGTTGTTTTACCTTCGGATGAAATTGATGAAAGTAAGGAGTTAGAGTTTGATTTGTTAAAAAGTGATTTTGAATCAAATGATAAAAGTGAAATAGAGACCGTAATTATTGAGCCTATTGATGAAATTATTATTGAAAAAAAAGCGGTTTCAATTGAGGTAGAAAATTTAAAACCTATAGAAACTAAAGGTTTAGAAGAATTACCAACTGTTTCTGAAGAAACTGATTTAGAAAATGAAGATTTACAAGTTTTAGAAATACCTAAGAAAAAGAGAGGTGCTAAATTTTGGTTACTTCTTATTTTATTAATAATGCTTATCGGTGGTGGAACTTACCTAGGTTTGAATTTTAAAAGCTTTAAACATTTAATTTCTGGTAATAAATCGGATTCAGATGCAATAGCAGAGGAGAAAATAATTAAAAAATTAGAATCAGATGAAACAAAACCGACTGTAGAAAAATCTACCTCAATCGAACTAGCAGAGCCTACTCCTGAGGTGATTGAAAAGGATGTTGTTTCAGAAATTAGTGAGCCGATTGCTTTGGTTGAAGAAGTAATTAAAGAAACTCCTAAACCTAAAAAGCGCATTAAAAAGAAAAGTGTTGCTATGGATCCAGGAACTTCTTCAATTGGAACTGGTAATTTCCATATTATTTTAGGAACATTCTCTGAAAAAGTAAATGCATTGACATTTGTCGATAAATTGAAATCAGAAGGCAAAAATGGAGCAGCTTTGATTGAAAGGGATGGTAAATTTTCTGTGAGTTTAAACTCTTATGCAACTAAAGAAGAAGCAATTTCAAATTTAACTTCTGCAAAGGTTAATTCAAAAAATGCATGGGTTTTTCAAAAACCTTGATATTTTTCAGGGTTTATTTTTTTGATTTGACATTTTTTTTCTCCCATTTCCAAGTGTAAAATACACCACCATAAATAACAAAATATGGTTTAGAAGATTCTCCAGATGTAACATTTAAAGGGAATGTTGCATATGGAGAAAGATTAATTGATAGTCTTTTTCTTACATAGAGCAAATCAATGTTTACGTTTATTGCTTTTGCATTAAATGTAGAAAACATTTTCGTAGGTTTAATTTTCTTTTTGTATAAATGAATGCTGTTTTGGGTACCGAGAAGGATGTCTATTTCAGGTGTAAAAATTAATTTATCTGTTGAACTAAATAGTTCATAAAAGTAAAATTGTCGCATATTCATCCACGAAACAGTAAAATCTCGAGAAACTTCTTTAACGGTTTTTTGTTTTGAATTTTTTTTACTGGTTATTGTACTTGATTGAGAACCGTAAGAATAATCAAGACTTATAGATGAGTATAAAAAGTTCATATCATATCCAAAATATAGATTTACATCATTATTTACCAAGGAATTTAATCGAGTAACACTTGAATTGAAGAAGTAATGTGTATAAGAAATTGCACCATCCAAATGTTCACCCCAAAAATGTCTATAACCAATTTTTGAGTCTAATTCATCAAAAAGTTTGGAAGTAGTATTTGTATGAACTAAAGACGTTTGCACATATAAATTATTTGCAAAAGTAAATTTAACCAGAGGACTAAGAAGCGGTATAGAAATAGAGTCTTTTCTTCCTAAGAATGTATTTGCACTAGAATAGTTGAAAGCTAATTTTAAACGATAATATACAGGGTCAATTTCTAGAGAATCTATATTTAAAGTGTCAATGTTTTCAGGCGAAGTATTGTCGTTTTGAGAAAACGAAAAATTAGTTATTATTAATGATAATAATACTAACAGTTTGAAGTTTTTTAAAGCAGCGATATTTCTAAAGTATTTGATGAAATTATCTACAAAGTTCCTCTATGTATTGTTCTACATCTTTATCTCCTAAATCAGCTGCATTTTTAAAATCTGCACATGCATCATCAACGAATCCAAGATTATATTCTGCAATTGCTCTATTAAAATAATAATCACTAATGGAAGAATTTAATTCGATAGATTTGTCATAGTTAACAATTGCCTCCAAATATTTTTTTTGGTTAAAATAAATATTTCCTAAATCATAATAGGCAAGTTCAAAATTTGGATTTAGTTTAATTACTTTTTTTAAATCCGAAATTGATTCCTCGTATTTTTTTAATTGATTGAATGTTCTACTTCGATCGTAATAGGAATCAACATTCTTATTGTCTTTAAGAAGTACTTCATTGAAATCTCGCAAAGCATTTTCATAATTTTTTAATTGAAAATAAGAATTACCTCGATTATAGAATGCGTTTAAGTCTGAAGGATTAAGCGAAATTGTTTTTGTGTAAAATTCAATTGCTTTATCAAAATAAAGCAT
>CALPSU020000283.1 GCA_943326315.2 Chryseobacterium gleum | reverse complement strand
CTTAACTTTAAATATTCTTGTGTAATCATTTTGAAGATGAATGCTAAAACGAACACATATTGTAACAATAAATAATACTTAAAAAGTTACAAAGGTTGTTAATTAAAGTATTTATTCTACTTTTACTGCTATAATTTAAAAACCAAACCCCTAGTTTTCAATCTTCCTTGGTTATTCATTTCTTAGACGTTTTGAATACTATCCATTAAATCATTAAAACATAGGGTCAATTTGACATAAAAAAACATGACTCTAACCAAAATTAAAAAAGTAATATTTTTATACTTTATTTCATTTAACTTTCTAAATCTATACGCTTCCAACGCTACTGATTACTTTAGGTCGATTAACTCAGGAAATTGGACTACACTAGGTAATTGGGAATCATCTTCTGACAATATTAACTGGTCAAATTCTACTTTATACCCTACAAGTTTTGCAAATTACATAACGATTCAAAATGGAAATACGATAAAAATAAACTCAAATACCACAGCTTCATCCATTTTAATAAAAGATACTGGGTGCTTAACTTTTGATGGGCTAGTTGCACAAGATTTAATAATAACAGGTAATTTAATCATCAACAATACCACAAGCTCCTTTATAACTCAACTTAATGGAAATTATGGAAATACTCTTCAAATTAGTGGTGACATAATAAATAATGGGATTTTAGATTTATCACGGGGTGGAACAACTTTAATCTGCGATATTACTTTCAATAAAAATGGAAATCAAACTGTTTCAGGGACTGGATCATTGACGCGATTTAATGAAATCTCCTTAAATATGGGGAATAGCAATACAAATATATTAGAAATTAAAACAGATAATTTTAATGCTCCCGATGGCTTCATTGAAACAATCTCCGGAGTTGCTAATAGATTAAAAAATGGAACACTAAAACTTTCAGGAAATTTTTCATATTCTGGATCTCCTTTTATTGTAAATAGTTTTAATAATATGATTGTTTCAAGTGCTGGGTTTTGGTTAGACAACCCTAATATTAACATCACTGGTTTCAACGATTCATTTGATGTTTCAGGCTTATTAAAAATAACATCTGGCATCCTAAACATTGGGTCAACAAATGGTAATTCACTTAGATATATTTCAGGATCAAATATTCAAATCGAAGGAGGGAAAGTTAATGTTGCTGGAAGAATTCAATGAAAAACAGTAGCGTCATCCACAACAAATTTCAATCAAAGCGGTGGATTGGTCACAATATTAGTAAAAAGTTCTTCTTCTGAAACAATTGCTAGTTTAGATTTCACTGCGTTAGGTAGCACATTTTCAATGAGTGGTGGGTATTTAATATTAAGAAATGAATCTGCAAATACAATCGATGTTTTAATTCGATGTTCAACAATAATTTCAGGAGGAATTCTTCAATTTGGTGACGAAAACTCAATCAATATTAGTTCAAAAGGATTTTGTATATTTAGTGATGCAATTGTTCCCAACATATCAATATACAGTGTTTCGATTAATAATTATTTTCCTTCTCTGAAAATTGCACATGATTTAGCTATTAAAAGTTCCCTCTCAATTGGTCAAAATTGTATTTTAGATGCTAGCAATGATAATGGATTAAATAGTTTTGATATTAGTTTATCTGGAGATTTTGAAAATAACGGAACATTTACAAATAGAACAAAAAAAGTTTTATTCTATGGTAATACATCTCAAAGTATATCTGGAACTACAAGTACCCTCTTCAATAACTTAACGATTAACAATTCTAGTACTTCGGGAGTAATCTTAAATAGTTCTATACAAATAGAAGGAGAATTAAGTTTATTCGACGGCAATTTATTCAGTAGTAATATAAACAAACTCACTTTAACTTCTTCAGCAACATCTACTTTAGGAAATTCCTCAAGTTTTGTTGATGGACCCCTTACAAAAATAGGAGTAACTAATTTTACATTTCCAATTGGGAAAAATACAAAGTTAGGCAAAGTAAATATTACAAATTTATCAACTGAAGAAACCTTTACAGCTGAATATTTCGACACAAGTTTTTCAGATTTAAAAAGTAATTCTACTGAAACAAATCCTGTTAATTCAATTTCCACGATTGAATATTGGGCAATATCTCAAACAGGAAACGCAACTGCAAAATTGGAGTTGTTTTGGGAAAATGCAATAGTTAGCAATATTTCAAACTCTTCAAACCTCAAAATAATGATTTGGGATACTCTAAATTCGTATTGGTCAAAATCAAATTTTGATAACTATATAACTAGCGGTTCCTTTTTAGGATCAAGTAATGGTTCAATAAAAACAAATTCTAATTTAAATTCGTTTGGAAAATTCACTTTTGGTTTTAATACAGTACATGCACTTCCAATTTCTTTTGGATCATTTAGTACTAAAATAATAAACGATATTGTTGAACTTAAATGGAATACTTTATCGGAAAAAAACAATGACTATTTCACATTAGAAAAAACAATAGATGGAATTAATTTTGATCTCCTAAAAATAATTTATGGTGCCGGAAATCATACTGGTGAATTAACTTATAACGTTATTGACTCGAACCCCTTTTATAACATTTCATATTATAGGCTAAGTCAAACAGATTTTGATGGTGTAAAAATAATTCTAGATATTAAATCTGTAGTTTTAGAACAAAAAAAAGATGCCAATTTAAACATTCATCCTAATCCAATCAGTAAAGAATCTAAGCTAAAAATAAATCTAGTTAACGAAAATAATCATCCGCAAAAAATATCTATAATTAATTTACAAGGTGAGGAATTATTTACAAAAGAGTATACGTCTGAAAACGAAAAAACAGTAATTGAAATTAATTTATCTGAACTAAATTTACTAAGTGGAATATATATTATTAGAGAACAACAAGAGAATTTAGTTTTCTCTAAAAAACTTATAATAAATTAATTTTAAAATAAAAAAGAGGATGAAAAACCATCCTCTAAATATATAATAAACAAAAAATAAATAAATTATTATTTTGCTAATTCTTCTTTTACTAGTGTAGAAATCATTTTTCCGTCAGCCTTACCAGCAAGCTTACCTGAAAGAACACCCATTACTTTTCCCATTTCTTGTGGGCTAGAAGCACCAGTTGAAGCTATAGCGGCTAAAACCTCAGCTCGAACCTCTTCTTCACTCATCATTTTTGGAAGATATTCTTCCATTACATTCGCTTGAAACAATTCATCAGCTGCTAAATCTTCTCTATTTTGAGCTACATATATTCCATGTGCTTCAACACGTTGTTTGTGTAATTTCATCACAATTTTCAAAGCCGCTTCCTCTGAAACTTCTCCTGAACCAGAAGTTGCTTCTAATAATAATTTAGATTTTATATCACGCAAAGCAGCTAAACGCTCTTTATCTTTTGCAATCATTGCTGCTTTAATATCAGCATTAATTTTATCTGTAAAACTCATTTTTTCTAGTTTAAAAATTATTATTAAATGAAAAAATCTAGTCAATTAGACTAGATTTTTAATATAATGACTGAACGACGAGCCACTGAGCTTGTCGAAGTGTCGAAGCCTCAATCTACGTTATCGTGTAAAAAAGAATTGTTTCCTCTTAATGTAGTCCCGTTTTCATCATTCGTTAAACCAAAACGACTTACACGATTTTCAGAACTTGGTTTTGAATTATCCAATTGAATATTT
>CALPSU020000282.1 GCA_943326315.2 Chryseobacterium gleum | reverse complement strand
TTTTCTAATTCACCTTTCCATCCGTGAATCGATTGTGTAGATATTTAAAATTGCCAATTAATATATTAATCGAACTCAGGTTATTTAATCGTTAAAATCATATTCTTCAAAGTTTTACATCCTTTTATTATACTTCATTTCTAATTATTTTTAATTTAAAATATAAATTTTATAGTAGTTTAATTTATTTATCGTAATATTGCAATAAACAATTTATAATGGGTCTTACAAAATCAGAAATATTTACAGATGCACAAAATGAAATAGCAAACTTTGCAAAAGTTTTAGCTCATCCAGCACGCATTTCCATTCTACAAGAAATATTAAAATTAAATTCTTGTGTTTGTGGAGAGTTAGTAACTGAAATTGGTTTAGCCCAAGCTACTATTTCTCAGCATTTAAAAGAATTGAAATCCATTGGATTAATACAAGGTACTATTGAGGGTACGAGTATGTGTTATTGTATTAATCAGGAAAAATGGACAGAAGTACAAAATCTTTTTGCTGATTTTTTCAATAAAAAATCAGGAGTAGAATCAAGTTGTTGTTAAATTTTAATCTAAAAAATCATGAAATTATCAGAATTCAAAACAAATTTAAATTCAGTTGAGACATTGAATTTTATATTACCGAACGGAACGAAAGTTCCCAATCATTTTCATATCACTGAAGTAGGTGAGATTTCTAAACACTTTATTGATTGTGGAGGAACAGAACGGTTCGAAAAAGTTGTTAATTTTCAATTGTGGGAAGCAAATGATTTTGACCATCTATTAGCACCTCAAAAATTAACTAATATCATTCAACTTTCTGAAAAAGTATTAGGAATAGGTGATTTAGAAATTGAAGTTGAATACCAAACAGAAACGATTAGTAAATATGGTTTGGAGTTTGAAAATGGAAATTTTTTATTAGTTTCAAAGCATACAAATTGTTTAGCGTCAGATAAATGTGGGATTCCAGCAGAAAAATTGAAAGTTAATTTAATTGATTTATCAAAAGAAAATACGTGTACGCCAGGAGGTGGATGTTGTTAATAAAATTTAAGAGATGTTTAAACCGGTAAAAGATATTCTAGTATTATGTACTGGAAATAGTTGTAGAAGTCAGATGGCAGAAGGATATTTACGTCATTTTGCAAAACATAGAGCAAATATATATAGTGCTGGTATTGAAACACATGGTGTGAATAAAAGGGCTATACAAGTGATGAATGAGGATGGTATTGATATATCAGCCCATACTTCAAATAATGTAAATGAATATATAAATATTGATTTCGATTTAATTTTAACAGTATGTAATAATGCTGAATCGAATTGTCCTTATTTTCCATCTAAAGCCTTGCGTTTTCATTATAATTTTCCTGATCCAGCTAAGGCGGAAGGAACAGAGGAGGAAATATTGAATGCATTTAGAGAAACTAGAGATATGATTAAAGTTTATTGCGAGAAATTTTTAAAAATACATTTGTATTCGAATAGTAAGAGCTTTGAAAATTTTAATTTATAATTCATGTATTCATCCATAAAAGATTATTGTAATAATTTAGTAACATCATTTGATTCTATTTCTCAAGAAAGAAAGTCGATTCTTCAAAATTTAGTAAATTATATTAAATCTAAAATAGATAGCTACCAAGATATTAACTTGGTTTATGTATGTACTCATAATTCTAGGCGAAGTCATTTTGGGCAAGTTTGGGCAGCAGTTGCTGCATCTTATTATGGGATTCAAAATGTTAAAACATTTTCAGGGGGAACTGAAGAAACAGCTTTCAATATCAATGCAATCAATGCATTAAAAAGAATCGGATTTGAAATTATGGATGATAATTTTATTAGTAATCCAAAATATAGTGTTTACTATAGTGATAATGAGTTTTCTGTATGCTTTTCAAAAGTGTATAATAACAAAGAAAATCCATCTTCACTTTTTGCGGCAATAATGACATGTTCGGATGCAGAATTAAATTGTCCATATATTCCAGGGGTTGAGTTGAGAATCGGGATTACATATAATGATCCAAAAGAATTTGATAATACACCTTTTCAAGATGCTAAATACGATGAACGCTCTAAACAAATAGCACTTGAAGCGTTTTATGTATTTTCAAAAATAAATAAATGAAAAAATATAATTTTAAAATAGCAATCTATATAATTATTGGATTTATTAATACGCCTGCAATTACTCAAAATTTAAACGTGTCAGGAATATTTCCCACAGTTGATCATTCTGGTAAAATTTCTACTAAATTAGATTATAGTCTTTATTATTTTGGAGCATTTCCAATTATAAATATTAATAATCCTAATATTATAAAAGATTCCTATTTTAATTTATTCTATGCCGAACAAGCATTAACATATAAATTAAATTCTAATTTTTCATTGACTGGTAGTTACTTATTTCAACGTGCAAATGTTGTTTATAATAATTTTGTAAACGAAAATAGATTTTATACCCAAGCAAAATATAAACATTCAATTAATAAATTTAATTTCACACATCGTTTTAGATTTGATGGTCGATTTATACACGATAGAATTAAAAAGGAGACGCCTTTTACCCATCGATTACGTTATCAATTAGGATTGGATTTTTCTTTATCTGAAAATTTATATTTTACAGCATATGAGGAAGTTTTTTTCAATACCTTTAAAGCTTCTGAAAAAATATTTGGTGAAAATTGGGCTTATGTTGGTGTAGGAAAAAAAATAAATGAAAAAAATAAAATAGAATTAGGATTATTATATATTACCTGGAATTTAAATCAAAAAAATTGGTTCAATCAATTTTATGGTCAAATTACCTGGATAAATAATATTGATTTTCAGAAAAAATAAATTTATGAAAAAATACTTGGCAGAAATTATAGGAACATTTGCACTTGTATTTTGCGGAACTGGGGCAATAGTAATTAATCAAGAAGCAGGTGGAGTAATTTCTCATATTGGAATTGCAATTACTTTTGGTTTAATAGTTTCATCTATGATTTATACGGTTGGCGATATTTCGGGAGCCCATTTAAATCCAGCTGTTACTATTGCTTTTTATGTCGCTAAAGTGTTTCCTTCAAAAGAAATTTTACCGTATATCTTAAGTCAAGGTGTAGGTGCATTTTTAGCAAGTATAACCTTGAAATTTTTATTTCCTTCTAACAATGATTTAGGCTCTACCTTGCCATCGGGTTTGCCAATGCAATCTTTTGTATTAGAAGTAATTTTAACTTTTTTATTGATGTTTGTGATTTTACATGTAGCAAAAGGAAGTAAAGAGCAAGGAATGTTTGCAGGTGTTGCAGTTGGAGGAATGGTAATGTTAGAAGCAATATTTGCTGGGCCAATTTGTGGCGCGAGTATGAATCCAATTAGAAGTTTGGCACCTGCTTTAACTTCCGGACATTTAGAGCATATTTGGATTTATATTACTGCTCCAATAATGGGCGCTATATTAGCATCAATTGTTTGGTTATTAATGGGTAAGAATAATGAAGTAATTAATTAAGCTCTAATTTTCCACCAGCATTATCAACAACAAAAACAACATCACTACCAAAAACTAATGCTTGATTATTATCTTGATGACCAGCAGGAAATTCAAATGCAATTGGGATCTTTCTAAATTGAAAATGTTCTAAAATTATTTCTTCATACGTTTTTCCAAAAGGAATAGCGGTGTCTTTC
>CALPSU020000281.1 GCA_943326315.2 Chryseobacterium gleum | reverse complement strand
GCATTGAATGAAGGAGTTGATTTTTATGATCTAAGAATGAGATTAGCAATTTTGGGATACAACGCTAAAAATTATGAATATGCCTTAGAACATTTTGAATCAGCTTATACAATGAATCCAGCTGATGAAGTAGTTCAAGAGTATTTGTATTATACTTATTTATTTAGTGGAAGAACCGAAAATGCAAATGCTTTAGCAAGTCTTTTATCACCTGTGTTTCAGAAAAAAGTTGGGTATGCCAAAAAGAAATTGGATAGCATAATTTTAACTGGAGGAACTTTTATGAATTCAAATATTGCCGATGGAAAATCCAAGCAATTAATTTCACAACCTTCTAATTTTGGATATGCAAATTATAATGGTAAAACGAATGGTGGAGGATTGGTTTTAGAAAATACTTTTGGAAATAGGTTGCATTTTTATAATAAAATTTCCGGTTTTCTAACTAATACTTACAATGTGTATGAATATGCATTGAAGGATAATCACAAAAATAACGTTGTAAGAAGGATTAAATCAACGAATGAATATAGTAATATTCAACTTCAATACAATACAGGATTATCTTATCAAACTAAAAAAGGGTATTTAATTGGCGTTGGAGGAGCATTTTTTCAGACAAACACAACAGGTTTATTGTCAACTGTTTTAAGTGATAGTTCACGAGCAATTTTATCGGATACTATAATTAATTATTCAAATTATTTAGCTTCGATTTCTCTTGGGAAACGGATGAAATATATTTTCCCGCAAATTACAGGAACGTATAGTAACTTATATGGTTATAATCAATATCAAAGTGAGTTTTCAATCTCCTATTTTCCATTAGGAAATATGAAGTTTTTTGGTAATAGTACTTTTGCTTATATAAATAATAATAAAAATAATCAATATGTGTTTAGTCAAAAACTAGGTTTTGTATTAACAAAAAAACTTTGGTTAGAAGGAAAATATTCAGTTGGAAATCATTTGAATTATATGTCAAGTTTAGGTTTCTCTTCCTATAATACACCAGATCCTATAATGTCAAATATTGGATTAGATGTACATTTAAATATTAAGAAATTTGAAATTATTTTAGGGTACGGACTTCAAACAAGAGAAGGGAATTTTGTTACATATACTTTTAATTCTCCTACTACAGCAAAATATAATTATACAAATAATAACATAACAACAACATTAAAATGGAATTTCTAAAGAAAACCTTAGTAGCAGTAAGTGTAATTTTATCAACTTACTCTTTGTCTCAAGATAATAAAGCATTGCAAACGGCTTTTTCTAAAAGTTATGCTTATGAATATAAATATCAATACGATGAAGCAATTCAGGTTCTAAAGGATGTTTATTCGGATAAATCATACTCGATAAATGTAAGAATGGGTTGGTTATGTTATTTAGATAAAAATTACACATCTTCTGTAAATTATTATAAGAAAGCGATAGATTTAATGCCAGCCTCAGCAGAAGTTTTATGGGCAATATTATCACCACAAATAGCACTTGAAAAATGGGGAGATGTAGAGAAAACATATTTAGACATCTTAAAATTAGAACCTAAAAATGCGACTGCACATTACAAATTAGGGGTAATGTACTATTACAGAAAAAATTATTCTGTTGCGAAAAAATACTTTGATGTAGCATTGAATTTATACCCTTTAGATTATAATAATCTATTGATGAGTGCTTGGACAGATTATTTTTTAGGTAAAACTAATGAAGCAAAGGTTTTGTTTAATAGAGTTTTATTGCTTTATCAAGGTGATGCTTCCGCAATTGAGGGATTAAGTTTAATTAAATAATTTAATTAATTTTGGATTCTAATTTTAAATTAAAAATATTAATATGAAATCATTAAAGAGAATTTTTATAGCTGTTTGTGTATTATTTTCAATGAATACAATAGCTCAAGATAATAAAGCAATGCAAGATGCTTTTACTAAAAGTTTTATAGCTGAAAACCAGGGAGATTATAAAGGAGCACTTTCTGCAATAAAAGGTATTTATTCTGATAAATCATACTTAGTAAACTTAAGAACAGGTTGGTTAAGTTATTTATCAGGAGATTATGCGAATTCTGTGATCTTTTATAAAAAGGCTTGTGCATTAATGCCAACTGCTACAGAGCCTTTGTGGGGATTAGTTTTACCATTTATAGCACAAGAAAAGTGGGCAGATGTTGAAAATACGTATAAGATGGTTGTTCGATTTGATTCTAAAAACTCATTAGTGAATTATCGTTTAGGAATGATTTATTTTTATAGAAAAAATTATGTTGAAGCTTTGAAATATTTCGATGTAACTTTAACATTGTTTCCATTGGATTATGATGCAATTTCAATGACTGCATGGACACAATATTATTTAGGTAAAAAAGAAGATTCAAAAGTTTTGTTTAATAGAATTTTATTGACTTACCCATCTGATGCTTCTTCTTTAGAAGGTTTGGCTCTTTGTAATAAAAAATGAAATTTAAAAACATAGAATTAGATCAAATTAATGCATTTAACAAGGATACTTTAATGGAAGTTCTTGGTATTGAATGTATTGAAATAGGGGAAGATTATATTGTATCTACTATGCCTGTTGATAAGCGAACACATCAACCGATGGGATTGCTTCATGGAGGAGCTAGTGCCGCATTGATAGAAAGTATAGGATCAATGGGTTCAACTTTATTAATAGATTTATCAAAAGAGGCTCCCGTTGGTATTGAAGTAAATGCCAATCACGTAGGAAGTGTTAAAAGTGGAATGGTAAAAGCGATTGGTAAAATTGTTCATGCTGGAAAAAGAACGCATTTGTGGCAGGTTGATATTTTTGATATGGCTACAGATAAATTAGTTTGTACAGGTCGATTAACAATAATGATTGTTCCTCTAAAATAGAATTTACTTTACTTGTCAGATATTTTAAAATATAGAATTCCGGGGAAAGAAAAAGTAGAAGAAACTGGCTACTTTCGTGAGCTCCAGTCTTTAAAAGGGGCTAATGGATTTGTTATGTCAACTTTTTTTAAAGATAGATTCATCGAGTTTGTTCCGTCGACTAATACCGAAGGAAAACCAACCTTTTTATCTTCTGAACCATTTATTATTTCGAAAGATAATTATCTGATAGATGCTCATAAATTTATTGAATTATTTGAGGACAAAAAGATTAAAAAAGCCGTTTTTTCAAGAGTTAAAAAAGTCAAATTTGATGAAGTTAAAGTAAATGAATTCTTTCATTTATTATGTGAGACTTATCCAAAAGCTTTTGTTTACCTTGTATCAGGAGAGATTATAGGAACATGGATTGGCGCAACACCTGAAATTTTAATTCAAGCTTATTCTAATTCAGGTTTCACAACTGCATTAGCAGGAACAAAATCTATAAAAGATAAAGATTCTGAATGGGGTGAAAAAGAATTAATAGAGCAAGCTTACGTTACCGGTTTTATTCAGGATAAATTGTTAGCAATGGGAGTGAAGGAGATAGAAATGAATGGTCCTTATGATATTCAAGCAGGTCCCGTAATTCATCTAAAAACGGATATTAGTTTTGATATTGAATCTTCAAAAGTTGTTGAATTGGCAAAATATCTTCATCCAACTCCAGCTGTTTGTGGATTACCTCAAAAAGAAGCGCTAGAAATAATAAATTTTAGAGAACCTCATGACAGAGAATTTTACACTGGTATGATTGGTTTG
>CALPSU020000280.1 GCA_943326315.2 Chryseobacterium gleum | reverse complement strand
TGTACTTTGATGATGCCGAAAACGAGCCCGATCCTTTAATGATTATTCCAATAAGTTGGGAAGAAGTAAAAGAAAGGATTGTTTTAGAGTTAAGAAACATTTAGTAATTATAAATTACACCTTATTTTCTCTCAGTTTAAATACTATTTTTTCGTTATTTTTTAAGTACTATTCGTATAAATGATATGATTTACAATTTATAATACATTGATTTTAGTGATAATTAAATTATTTTTTAATTGAAATAATAAGAAAAAGGTTTAACATTTTAAGTGACAAAACCACCCATTTCCACAAAAAATCTTATATAAAATAACAATTGAACTCTGTTATCACTACTTTCGTTATGTAAGTTATACTTATCAATTATGAAAGATTTATTTATAGCGAGTAACCAAATACAATATTACAATAATTTGCAAGATTTACTTTCTACTCCTTTTCAAGGAGAAGTCAATGCGATGTGTTGGGATAGAAAATTGACAGGTGATTTTTCAGAAATAATAGATAAAATAGATTTAAGAGAAAATATTACTGAATTAACTGTTAAAACACTTCGAAAGCTTCAATTAAGTGAACAAGGTCAGATGGCTCGTGATCTTCTTATAAATGATTTTGAATTATTGGAAGCAAACGGGAAGTCTCCAATATTGAATGTCATCAGGAATTATGAGCGAGATGAATTATTTCCCTTTTTTCCAACGGATGTGTATTCTTACCACGTGGATCGAGCTACGGTTCCGGCAGCTACATTTTTATGTACCTATTTCGGAGCAACGAGTGAAATCATACCTAATTCTCAAACTATTCAAAAAATATTGATTCCAGAAATACGGTTAGAACTTAAAAAACTATACGATGGAGAAGAGGAAGGTTTTGAATCTTTTTTAATAGAAAATTTCTTTGATCTTCATTACCAAGCAAAGCCGAATGCGAATCCAATAAGTTTAGGTATAGGTCAAATTTGGAAATTGGCAATAGATCATCCAGAAAGTAAGGTTCTTCCTTGTCTTCATCGTGCGCCAAAAGAGAAAATAGGTGAACCACGTTTGTTGTTAATTTGTTGAATTTGAAATTCTAAAACGAAAACTTAGTTCCGCCATTTTTCAATAAGTGATCAGACTTTTTTCCTTTTTCTATCCAAGGCATTAAAATCACTTTCGCTTTTAGGTTCTTAGTTGTGTCATTTTCATATCTTTTCACATAATATGTAGAATTGTTTAGAGTAATTAATCTGCCTTTTTTCAGCTTTTTAATTTCTACCTTTATATTTTTATTGTTCAATTTCCAATCTTTTTCTTTGATTGAAAAGTAATGAAGATTTCCAGGATATAACTTTTGATAAGATTTAACCATGAATTCTATTTTTTTTAAATCTTTCAATTTACCATCGTAGAAGCAATATATTTGCTCCCCTTTTTTTATTGTGAAAGTTAATTTAGAATGATTGAAAAAACAAATTTCATTTTTAGTTAGAGCTGAAAATCTTTGAAAAACAACTGTGATAATTAATAGGATAGTGAATGTAAATAATCCTATTTTATAAACAGTTTGTTGCTCTTTAAATATGTAAAAACTTATTATTAAAAGGAAAGAAAGTAAAACAACATATTCATGCAATATGAATCCTGAAGCAATTGACCCTGGAAGGTGATCAATAAATGTTACAAATTGAAGTGTGAAGGTTAAAACAATTAGAAGAAGAAAGACGGCAAATTTACCAAGGTAGCTCACCTTTGAAAAGGCAAAAATAAACATTCCTATCCCTAGTATTAAGCCTGTACTAAGCATCAAACCAATATTTGTTAGGATAAAATAATTAGGGAATTGATGAAAGTAATACAAAGTTAAAGGCACTGTTGTTAGTTGAGCTGCTAAACCAACAGCTGTTCCTTCCCAAACTTTTCTCAGCAATTTGTTTTTTATATACCAAACTTTTGAAATTGGTTTATAAAACCAAAAAATTCCAATCATTGCTAAGAACGAAAGTTGAAAACCAATATCAAAAATGAAGAGTGGATTTATCACTAATAATATAAATCCTGTAAAAAATAATCCATTAGTTGGGTTGTAGTTTTTTTCTGAAATTTGAGAAATAGCTAAAACCGAAAACATAAATGTTGATCGCAAAACAGAAGCGGATAAACCAGAAATAAATGTATAAATCCAAATTATAATTAGTGCAATAATCAAGGCCTGTTTTTTTGAGATTATCCTAGAAAATCCTTTAAGAATAGATAGTATAATTTTCAGAATAATACCAATGTGTAAACCTGAAACTGCTAAAACATGCATGGCGCCAGAATTACCAAAAGCTAATGTTGTTTCTGTGTCTAAATAACTTCGATCTCCAAGGATTAGAGCTTGGGCAACTGCTAATTCTTGTCCTTTAAAATGCTGATTCAGAATTCCTCCTAAATAATTTCGGGATTTTAATGTCCATTTATCTATCCAAGAAATAGAATTCCCGAGTTTTATATATGCTCTATTAGATACAAATCCAATTTTGGTTATTCCTTTTCCTTTCCAGAAATATTCAGAATCAAATTCTCCAGGATTTCCTTTGTTTTTAATTTTTGACAGAGTAGTATTTAATGTTAAATCATCTCCTATATTTATTTGAGAACCTTTCGTTTGAATAAATAATACAATATTTTCATTGCAGGGGAATATTGTATTAGAATCTTTTAACTGAGTTACAGTAGCAACAATTTTAACCCATTCTCGTTTTGAATTATCGGAACTGTTTACATGGATAATATAGGAATCATTTTCTAAATATTTTTGTTCAAAATTCATAGTATTTCCAGAATTACCCCCCTCTTTTACTAGAATATAGCCGAAAGTAGAAAATAATATACTAGTTGAAATGAACGGTAAAAATCGAATATTCTTAAAAAGTGAAAATGCAAGTAAAGATAAAGTGATTGCAATTATTCCTAAAAGAGTACTTTGAGGGAGGTTTGTAAAATTAAACCCAATTAAAATTCCAATACAGAGTGAAGAACATAACGTTACAAAGGGAGCGGTGTAGAAATTTAAATTGATAAGGCGATTATTTATTTTGTTTATAGTTCAAAAGTAGAAATAATTTTTACTTTTACGCTATGAATCGGCCACCACTAATCATTCTATTTATTTTAGTCTATCAATTTTCATTTGCACAAAGCTATTTAAATGTTGGCGCTCGTTCAAATTCTATGGCGAATGCATCTGTTGCTTTGGTTGATGGATGGGCATATCACAATAATCCAGGAGCTTTAGGTGATCTAAAGAAAATGGAGATAGGCGTAAGCTATGAAAATCGGTTTTTACTCAAAGATCTACAAAGTCAAGGTTTAGTATATGCTCTTCCTTTGAGAGTAGGGGTTGTTTCTTTTGGCTCTCAATTGTTTGGTTCTGATGCGTATAAGTCTTATCGAGTTGGGGGAGGTTATAGTATGAGGTTAACTGATAAACTATTTATTGGAGTTCAATTGAATTATCAAGGGTTTCGTCTTTCATCAAATTATGGATCAAAAAACACGATGACAGCTGAGGTTGGTATTTTTTCAAAATTAACTGAAAAGTGGAATATAGGTGTCTCCGTTTTTAATTTGGGAAGAACTAAAATTTCTTCCTTTCAAGATGAACGGTTAAATACATTATTAAGAATAGGCTCGACTTATCAATTATCATCTAAAGTCTTGTTTGCGATGGAAGC
>CALPSU020000279.1 GCA_943326315.2 Chryseobacterium gleum | reverse complement strand
TCAACTAAGAACCGTCACTATGCGCATATTGATTGCCCAGGTCACGCGGATTACGTTAAGAACATGGTAACTGGTGCTGCTCAAATGGACGGTGCAATTATCGTTGTTGCTGCAACTGATGGACCAATGCCACAAACACGTGAGCACATCCTTTTAGGACGTCAGGTAGGTATTCCACGTTTAGTTGTTTTCATGAATAAAGTAGATTTAGTAGATGATGCTGAACTTCTTGAATTAGTTGAAATGGAAATCCGTGAATTGTTATCTTTCTATGATTATGATGGAGATAATGTACCAGTGATTCTTGGATCTGCTTTAGGTGGATTGAATGATGAGCCACAATGGGTTGAGAAAATTAACGAATTAATGGATGCAGTCGATTCTTATATCGAACTTCCTCCAAGAGATATGGATAAACCTTTCTTAATGTCTATTGAAGATGTATTTACGATTCAAGGTCGTGGTACTGTTGCAACTGGACGTATCGAAACTGGAGTTATCAATACTGGAGATCCAGTTGAGATTTTAGGTATGGGTACTGAAAAATTGACTTCTACAGTTACAGGAGTTGAGATGTTCCGTAAAATCTTGGACAGAGGTGAAGCAGGAGATAACGTAGGTATCTTGTTGAGAGGTATAGATAAAGCTGATATCAAACGTGGAATGGTAATCTGTAAACCAGGTTCTACTAAACCTCACGCTGAATTTAAAGCTGAAATTTATGTATTGAAAAAAGAAGAAGGTGGACGTCACACTCCATTCCATAACAAATACCGTCCACAGTTTTACTTCCGTACGACTGATGTTACAGGTGAGATTTTCTTAACAGATGGACGTGAAATGGTTATGCCAGGTGATAACGTTTCTATTACTGTTAAATTAATCGTACCAGTAGCGATGGATAAAGGTCTTCGTTTTGCTATCCGTGAAGGTGGTAGAACAGTAGGAGCTGGTCAGGTAACTGAAATTATTGCTTAATAGCAAAAAATAATAACAATTAATTAGGGGAGCTTGCTCCCCTTTTTATGCGGGCGTAGCTCAGTTGGTAGAGTGGCGGTCTCCAAAACCGTAGGTCGTTGGTTCGAGCCCAGCCGCCCGCGCATAAAAAAATAAAATTGTGTCAAAAATAAAAGAATATTTTAACGAAACTGTGAACGAAATGGTTCATAATGTTACGTGGCCAACTTGGAAAGAACTTCAAAGTAATACCATAATAGTTGTTATAGCTTCTGTTATAATTTCATTATTTATTTTTGTTATGGATTTTGGTTTTGGTATTGTAGGAGGTGCTGATTCTTCTTGGAAAGGTGCCTTAGGTTTTATTTACCGAATGTTTTAATTATTAGTAATGGGAGACATTAAAAAACGTTGGTACGTTGTAAGAGCAGTTAGCGGTAAAGAAAAGAAAGTGAAAGAATATCTTGATCTTGAAATTTCACGTTTAAAACTAGAAGATTTTGTAGAGCAAGTATTGATTCCTACAGAGAAAGTTTTTCAAATTCGTAATGGAAAAAAGATCATGAAAGAAAAATCATATCTTCCTGGTTATGTATTGATTGAAGCTGCTCTTGTTGGTGAAGTAACACATGTTATTAAAAGTATTCCAAATGTAATAGGTTTTTTAGGAACTGAAAAAGGAGGAGAGCCTGTTCCAATGCGTTTAGCAGAAGTGAATAGAATTCTTGGAAAAGTGGATGAGTTATCTGAAGCTGAAGAAGAAATGAAAATACCATTTATTGTTGGTGAATCAGTTAAAGTTATTGATGGACCATTTAATAATTTCAGTGGTGTAGTTGATGAAATCAATGAAGAAAAGAAAAAACTGAAAGTAATGGTTAAAATTTTCGGACGTAAAAACTTGCTAGAATTAAGTTATATGCAAGTGGCGAAAGAAATTTAAAATTGTTTATTAACCGTAGGAGTGAGGAAAACGATATTACGAATGCTTCCCGTGATTACTCATATTTGACTACATAATTTTTATATAAATGGCTAAAGTAGTAGCAGGATTGATCAAATTACAGATCAAAGGGGGTGCTGCCAATCCAGCTCCACCAGTAGGACCAGCTCTTGGTTCGAAAGGTGTGAACATTATGGAATTCTGCAAGCAGTTTAATGCTAGAACGCAGGATAAACCAGGAAAGGTATTACCAGTAGTTATCACTGTTTATGGTGATAAATCTTTTGATTTCATTATCAAAACTCCACCCGCAGCAATTCAAATCATGGAATTGACGAAACTTAAGAAAGGTTCATCTGAGCCGAATCGTGCAAAGGTTGCTTCGATGTCTTGGGATACAATTCGTACAATTGCAGAGGATAAATTGCCTGACATGAATTGTTTTACAGTAGACTCTGCGATGAGTATGGTTGCTGGAACTGCAAGAAGTATGGGAGTTACAATTAAAGGTGGTAGTGCACCAAAAATCAAATAATAGTTTTTATAATGGGAAGAATTTCTAAAAAAAGAAAAGAGATTTTAGCTAAATTTGATATAGCTAAAGCTTACTCCTTAGTAGAAGCATGTGATTTGGTTAAGGAAATTTCCACTACTAAATTTGATGCTTCTGTTGATATCTGTGTAAGATTAGGAGTAGATCCAAGAAAAGCAAACCAAATGGTAAGAGGTACAGTTTCTCTTCCTCATGGTACAGGTAAAGACGTTCGCGTTCTTGTACTTTGTACTCCGGATAAAGAAGCTGAAGCTATTGCTGCTGGTGCTGATCATGTTGGTCTTGATGATTATATTGAGAAAATCAAAGGAGGATGGACTGATATTGACGTTATTATTACTATGCCATCAGTTATGGGGAAAGTTGGAGCTTTAGGTCGTATTTTAGGGCCTAGAAGTTTGATGCCAAATCCTAAAACTGGTACAGTAACAATGGATGTTGCAAAAGCAGTTGAAGAAGTGAAAGCAGGTAAAATTGATTTCAAAGTTGATAAATATGGTATTATCCATAGCTCAGTTGGAAAAGTGAGTTTTGAAGGAAATAAAATTCGCGAGAATTCTATGGAATTAATTGCTACTTTGATTAAGATGAAACCTTCTTCTGCGAAAGGTACTTACATTAAAAGTGTTTACCTTAGTTCTACTATGAGTCCTGGTATTCAAATTGATGCTAAAACCGTAGTAGCTTAATAAACTTAAGAAAATGACAAAAGAAGAAAAAGCTAAGTATATAGTTGATTTAACGGCTGAATTAGCAGACGCTAACATCATCTATTTAACGGATACTGCAGAATTAACAGTAGAAGCAATAAACACTCTTCGTAGAAAATGTTTTCAGTCTAACATTCGTTTAAAAGTTGTGAAAAATTCACTTCTTGAGAAAGCAATGGAAAGAGTTGAAGGTAAAGATTTTGGTCAATTGAAAGATACTCTTTCTGGTCCAACATCTATCATGTTCGCTGAAGTAGGTAATGTTCCTGCAAAATTAATTGAAGAATTCCGTAAGAAAGGTGCTAAACCAGTTCTTAAAGGTGCTTACATTAACGAGGCAATTTTTATTGGCGATGATCAATTGAAAGTGTTAAGTTCAATTAAGAGCAAAGAAGAGATGATTGGAGAGGTTATCGGATTATTACAAAGTCCAATGAAGAATGATAGTTATTTAATCTCAACTTCAGCTCCTGCTTCTTCAAGAGCAGCTTTAAGAGCAGCAGCTTCGTCTTTAGAAATCCCTTCTTTTAAAGCAGTAGGAG
>CALPSU020000278.1 GCA_943326315.2 Chryseobacterium gleum | reverse complement strand
AATTAGGTGAATTAATGGCAGTTGATGCTTTAAATAGAACTGAATCTTGTGGAGGTCACTTCCGTGAAGAATCTCAAACTGAAGATGGAGAAGCAAAACGTAACGATAAAGATTTCGCATACGTAGCTGCATGGGAATACACAGGTAAACCTTCAGAAGCAATCTTACACAAAGAAGAGTTAGTGTTTGAGGAGATAAAATTAGTAGAGAGAAATTATAAGTGATTCTTTTTAGCTATTAGTTTTTAGTGATTAGTTGTTAGTAGTGGTAATTAGAAAATATAATGAAGAGTTTTAGAGATTTACAAATATGGCAAAGAGGTTTAGATTTATCTATTCTAATTTATAGTCATACTGTAGATTTCCCAAAAGAAGAACAATTTGGATTAACTTCTCAATTGAGAAGAGCTTCAACTTCAGTTCCTTTAAACATTGCTGAAGGTTGGGGAAGAGGTTCAAATAAATCTTTTGCAAATTTTTTAAAAATAGCAAGAGGTTCTTTATTTGAAGTTGAGACAATTTTAGAAATTTGTTTTAGACTTGGTTATATTAACAACGAAACGATTGAAACATTAAGAAACGAAATAGAACAAATAGGAAAAATGATAAATAGCTTTATAAAAAAATTAGACAATAATAATCAAGTGATTGATTCAGTTGATAGCGGATTTCCTCTAAACACTAACAACTAATCACTAATAACTTTAAAAAATATGAAATTAACATTAAAAATCTGGAGACAAAATAGTCCATCTGACAAGGGTCAAATGGTTACTTATCCAATCGATAATATTGATGGAGATATGTCATTCTTAGAAATGATGGATATTTTAAATGAAGAGTTAATCGTAAAAGGTGAAGATCCTGTAGCGTTTGATCACGATTGCCGTGAAGGTATTTGTGGAATGTGTTCTTTGTTTATCAATGGTGAAGCGCACGGGCCAGATAGAGCGGTTACAACGTGTCAGTTACACATGCGTAAATTCAACGATGGAGATACTATCTACATTGAGCCTTGGAGAGCGAAAGCATTCCCTGTAATCAAAGATTTAGTTGTAAATCGTGGGGCTTTTGATCGTATCATGGCTTCAGGAGGTTTCGTTTCTGTAAACACTTCAGGAAATACGGTAGATGCCAATGCAATTCCAATTTCTAAAATCGATGCAGATAAAGCTTTCGAAGCTGCTACTTGTATTGGTTGTGGAGCTTGTGTTGCTTCATGTGTAAATGCTTCTGCTATGCTTTTCGTTTCTGCAAAAGTTTCTCAATTGGCATTGTTACCTCAAGGTAAAGTTGAGGCAAAACAACGTGTTTTAAATATGGTTCAAACTATGGACGAAGAAGGTTTTGGAAATTGTACTAATACAGGAGCATGTGCTGTTGAATGTCCAAAAGAAATTTCTTTAGATAACATCGCTAGAATGAACAGAGAATATTTCAAAGGAATGATTTCTGCTGAATAATTAGTAGGTTTTAATATATATAATGCCTAGGGTTAACTCTCTAGGCATTTTTTGTATCCTATTTTCGTTCACATTTGACTTATATATTTAAATTGACAAGTGGTAAAGTGGAATTATCAAATAAGATCAAAAAATTAATCCTGATTATGCTTATAATGTTTTTTATCTAAGGAAATATAAAAGTTCTATTTTTTAAAGATTTTTAAACTTTAGTTTATTTTATTTTTTATTTTTGCCTTCTTTTAAATTTAAAATACACATAAGATGTTTCAAAAAGTTATTTTTATAATTGCCATTTTTTTAAATTCTTCCAATTTATTATTTGCTCAAACAAATAAGCCGAAAGATTATTTTGTTACAAAAACTGACACGGTATTTTGTACGGAATTAACTTATAATACAACTGCACAAGGATATTTAAAGAGCATTAAATATACAGATCTTACTGGTAAACCAGTTGAAATTAAAAAAAATGTACCTGATGTTCAGACATTTTATCATCATGGACAAACGGATGACAAAATTCCTCTAAAGGCTAATAAGCCAGATAGTTATATTCGTTATACTTGTAGATTTGTTGATGGACCTTTAAAAGTTTACCTTTCTCAACAAACAGTTTCTAGTAGTGGTAGCTCTTCAGGTGGTACTTACAGATTTTTTCTTAAACTACCTGATGGTACTTTTTATAAAATAAATAATAAAAAGAACTTAAAGAATTTTATTAAACCTTATTTATTGAAGTGTCCTGCATTCGTAAGTAATTACAAAGGTGATTTCAGTACGAGAGAAAAACCGTTTATGGAAACTATTAAATTATACAATTCATTGTGTAAATAGGATAAATCCTTTATTTAAACGGTTCTTTTAAAAGCATTTTCTACTTTCAAAAATTCAAATTAAAACCCAGTATCAATTATCTTTTGTTTTAGAAGGGTTTTAAACCAACACCTAAAGCTTTCTAAGCGTGTTTAAATTAAATATTAAACCTAGACTACAATTAAATGGAGAAGCTTCATAGAATCCAGCTTTTAAACCAGAAATTGGGATCGTTCCGCTTATTTGTCCGGACAATTTTAAATAAGTAGTTGGACAGTAGCGAATAGTGAATGCTATATCCGTCCATAAAAAAGTGTGGGGCAAAGTTAAATAGGTATTATTTTCAGTATTTACTATATTTCTAAAATCAATTATAAATAGACGAGGAGAAATTGCATATTCAAATTTATTTTTTGATTTTCCAAAATTAACTTGAAGCACATAACGCATATAATTAGCATTTCTGTTATAGTTGTAAGGTGCAGTATGTCCAACAATATTATCTCCACCTGCACCGCTTTCAGTAGTTGTTCCTTTTCCGATAAGTAAATAATATTCACTAATTAAACCTTTTGAAGATTTTCGAAAATGCCCTCCTCCAAATTCATAAAAATCATGTTTAAAACGAGTATAATTTGTAAGCGAGTAATTCGTTTCTTTTTCCCCAGTTGCACTATAATTTCCTAATATGGCAAGTTTATTTGAAATTGCTATCGCTGCTTGCACATCATAGCCTGTAAAACTATAATGACCGCTTAATTGAATTTGTCCTTTTTGTTGAAGTAGAGGAACATTTATAACATTTTGACGATAAATTCCACATGAACTTAAACTACCAAGCAATATAACTTTAAACAGTGATACTAAATTCTTCATTTTTATTAAAACAGGATATTTTATACATACAAAGGTTGCTATTTAGCATTAGATATAAAATGATTTTTATTAGGTTCTTATTTAACATTCTTGAAAGACAAAAAAAGCCTTACATTTCTGCAAGGCTTTGATAATATTACTATCTGTTTGTGAAATAGAGGATTAGTAATAATTTTTTAATAAAATAAGTCTAAATTAATAATCTTCACTATATACTTGTTCGTCGTATAGATTTTCAAGATGTTCTTCACTCTCTTCTTTCAGCCTGACTAAACCGGATGGGTCTATTTTATTTCCTTTTCTTTTTAGTTCAGAAGGTATTTCTAATTTTTTAATATTTTCAATAGATGTTGCATCTATGTAATTCCATTCATGGTCGTCGTATCCAACAACACCTTTAATAGACACTTCAGTTAAACTATATTTTTCCCCATAAATTTCAGATAGCTTTTTAGATATTTCATCATCAATGAACAAATATCTTCCATTTTTTAATTCATTTAAAAAATTATTTATTTTCTTACTTTCAAGTATTTCTGTTAAGTCTGAAACTT
>CALPSU020000277.1 GCA_943326315.2 Chryseobacterium gleum | reverse complement strand
TTTTTTAAAGAATGAGAACTAAATACATTGATTTAATAGATCAAACATTTGATTTTCCACAAGATGAATTTAATCTACGTGATGAGTGTTTGTTTTTCCATGGTATAGATTTAATGCGTTTGATCGAGGAATATGGTACGCCATTGAAATTTAATTATTTACCTCAAATATCTAATAACATTCAAAGGGCTAAAGGGTGGTTTAGAGAAGCTATGCATAATTTAGGGTATGGTGGAAACTATCATTATTCCTATTGTACAAAAAGTTCGCATTTTTCTTTTGTTTTGGATGAGGTTTTAAAAAATAACGTTCACATTGAAACATCCTCCGCTTTTGATATTGATATTGTTAGAAATTTATACGATTCAGGAAAATTAACGGAAGGTAGATATGTAATTTGTAATGGTTTTAAAACTGAAAATTATATAAAAAATATAGCAGGTCTAATGAAAGATACTTCTTTGAATGTTATTTCAGTAGTTGATAATATTCAAGAATTACAAGATTTGTTAGATTCAACAGAGGGAGATATTAATATAGGAATTCGAATTGCTTCAGAAGAAGAGCCTAAATTTGAATTTTACACCTCTAGATTAGGAATACGTTATCGTGAGATAGTTCCTTTTTACAAGACTATGCTTCAGGATAATCCTAGGGTAAAAGTTAAAATGCTTCATTTTTTCATTAATACAGGAATAAATGATACTGCTTATTATTGGAACGAACTAACCAAATTACTTAGGATATATTGTGATTTAAAAAAGGTTTGCCCATCTCTAGATTCATTAAATATTGGTGGTGGATTCCCTATTAAAAAATCATTGGCATTTGATTTTGATTATGCTTACATGGTAAAAGAGATATTAACTCAAGTTAAAAGAGTTTGTATGGATAATGATATTCCTGATCCTGATATCTTTACTGAATTTGGTTCATTTACAGTAGGTGAGAGTGGAGGTGCAATTTTTAGTATCTTACATCAAAAACAACAAAATGATAGGGAGAAATGGAATATGATTGATTCTTCTTTCATGACCAATTTACCAGATACTTGGGCAATTAATCAACGTTTTATTTTATTACCTATAAATCGTTGGAACGACGATTATGAACGTGTTCTATTAGGTGGATTAACTTGCGATAGCGATGATTATTATAATTCAGAACAGCATTCTAACGCAATATATCTACCTAAATTTAATAAAAATAAAAAATTATATTTAGGTTTCTTTAATACTGGTGCTTATCAAGAAACTATAGGAGGTTTTGGAGGACTTAAACATTGTTTAATTCCTGAACCTAAACATATTCTGATTCAAAGAGATGAGAATGGGAAATTAAAAACAGAAATATTTTCCGAAGAACAAACAGCGGCTGATTACCTTAAAATCTTAGGATACTAAATAATTATAAAAATATATTTGTTTTTTGATTAATATTTCGTTCAAAAGACTAAATTTGCTACCCGTTAACAATAGTAACGAATTGACACTTGATAACTAATAATGAAAATAGATAGATTTTATTTACAATCTCATACAAAATTTGCAAAATCCTTAGCTGATTGGGCTCAGGAATTTCCATTAGAGATTGTTGATTTTCATGAAAGAAATTTAGAGGTAATCGATCAAATGGATGGGTTATTGATTTTTACAGAAAATCAAACGATAGAGAAGGAAGCTAGTGATTTAAGAGAGATTTTTGACTTAAAGCAAAAGCCAATTCAAAAAATTGACATTAACGGAACTTTAGTTGTAGGTGTTTCTAACTTTACTTTTTGGTTAGAAAGAAACAATTGTAAAAATATCTTAGTTGTAGGTTCTGATCATTTATTAGAAAATCCTAATTTGGATAGATTCTTGTCAAATATTAAAATAAAATAATTAGCACTAGACTAATATAAAAAATGCTACCCAATTGGTAGCATTTTTTGTTTACTCAATCTCAATCATTTTCTTAGTCTATAACTCAATCTCAATTTCATTTCTATAAATATCTTCCAAGGTTTCTCTTTTTCTAATTAACTGAGCTGTGTCGTTAATTATTAATACTTCTGCGGGGCGGAATCTTGCGTTGTATTGGTTGCTCATTGTGAATCCATATGCGCCTGCATTGTGAATGGATAAAATATCTCCTTCCCTTACCTCATTTAACATTCTGTCATAACCTAGAGTATCACTTTCACATATATTACCTACGATTGAATATAGTTTTAAAGGTCCAGTTGGATTCGTGATGTTTTCAATCTTGTGGTATGCATTATAAAACATAGGACGTATTAAATGGTTTTGACCACTATTTACACCAACGAATACTGTTGATGTTGTTTGTTTTACAGTTGTGGCTGAAACAATCAATTTTCCACACTCACTAACAATAAATTTCCCAGGTTCGAACCATAATTCTAATTCTCTTCCATATGTTTTACAGAAGTCTGTGAATGATTTTGCTATTTTTCTCCCTATTTCATCAATTGGTGTAACAATATCACCTTCTTTATATCCGATTTTAAATCCACTACCAAGATCTATAAATGTTAAATCTGGAAAATCTTGAGCAGCTTCGTACAACAATTCAGCACCTCTAATAAATACATCGGCATCAAGTATATCACTTCCAGTATGCATGTGAAGTCCAGTTATACGGATGCTGTAATTTTTAGCGATTCTTACGATATGTTTTACTTGATGTATAGAAATTCCAAATTTTGAATCAATATGACCTACAGATATGTTATTATGTCCTCCGGCCAAAATATGTGGGTTTATTCTAATGCAACATGGAACTGTTGATCCATATGTATTTCCAAAATGTTCTAAGATGGAAAGATTGTCTATATTAATGTGAACGCCTATTTCAACAGCTTCTTTTATTTCTGAAAAATCAACACAATTAGGAGTAAACATTATTTCTTCTGCTAGATATCCTGCTCTTAATCCTAAATGTATTTCCTGGATAGAAACTGCATCTAATCCTGCACCTTCCTTTTTTAGAATTCGCAATATATTTACATTGTTTAAGGCTTTAAGTGCGTAATGAAGTTTTACATCTAATCCATCAAATGCATTTTTTAATATTTTATATTGTCGCTTAATTATTTCAGAATCATAGATGTAAGTTGGTGTTCCAAATTCTAATGCAATTTGTTCGTAAGATATTTTGTTCATTAATTTTAGTTTATTTGTTACAAATATAATTGCTTTTATTTTAACAATTTGTTATTAATTTAAAAGTGCTAGAAAATTACAATTTATTCATAAATTTGGCGTTAAGGAAGGATAATCTTCGTTTTTTGTATAAAATGCTAAAGTACTTTTCAGGTCTAATTATATTATTTTATTTGAATTCAAGTGTTCAAGCACAACGAGCTACACGTTTATCTAGAACTGAATTTGGATTTATGGTAGGTGGAATGTATTATTTGGGTGATTTAAATCCTCTTAAACAATTCAATAATACTCAATTTTCAGCTGGATTAATGTATCGTTATAACGTTCATTCAAGATTATGTATTCGCCTAAATGCACTTTATGGGAATGTTTCAGGAAATGATTTTCAATCTTCTTCTGTTTTATTAAAAAATCGAAATTTAAATTTTACTTCTTCTATTTTTGAACTAGCTGGTGGAATTGAATTTAACTACCTACCTTTTGCAATTGGTCATGATAAATATAAAGGAACTGCATATATATTAGCTGAAATAGGATTTTTCCATATG
>CALPSU020000276.1 GCA_943326315.2 Chryseobacterium gleum | reverse complement strand
GATTACGGAGGTGTTATTGATGTTTATTATCGAATTAAGTCATTGCATAAATTAGGATTCAAAATTATTCTGCATTGTTACGATTATGGAAGAGGTGAACAAATACAATTGTCTGAAATCACAGAAAAAGTCTATTATTACAAACGAAAAAAATCAATTTTAAGCATCTTTAATAAACGCCCTTTCATTGTGGCGACTAGAAGATCAAAAGAGTTATTAAATCGTTTATTAGAAGATAATATTCCTATTCTTTTTGAAGGATTACATTCTTGTTGGTATCTAGAAAATAAAGAAATTCAAAAAAGAGTAACATTTGTTAGAACACATAATATTGAACACGATTATTATTATGCACTAGCTAAAAAATCAAGCTTCTTTAAAGGAATATATTTTCAACAAGAAGCAAATAAATTAAAACGCTATGAGTCAATTTTAAAATTTTCTAAAACTCTTTTGTGCATCAAAGAAAGTGAAAGAGAATATTTTAGTCGTTATTCTAATAATACATTTGTTTTACAAGCATCACTTCCTGAAATTGAAGAACATAGTTATATATTAACTGAGGAATATGCACTTTTTAATGGTAACTTATCCGTTTCAGAAAATGAAAAAGCAGCAATTTGGATAATCGAAAATATATGGAAATTGGATTCAAAATTACCACCGTTAAAAATTGCTGGTAAAAATCCTTCTGAACATTTAAAAAGATTGGCAAATGAAAATAATATTCAATTAATTCCAAATCCATCTCAAACGGAAATGGAAAAATTATTATCAAAAGCACGAATTCATATCCTAATAAGTGATCAAGCAACCGGAGTGAAATTAAAACTACTTTCAGCAATGCAAACTTCTGGGCATTTATTAGTAAACCCATTTATGGTTGAAGGAACCGATTTAAAAGAAGTATGTATTCTGTGTGAAAAACCCTCAGCGTTTACAATACAGATTAAACTTTTAATTAATAAAGAATTGGGTGTAAATGAATTTCAAAAACGTCAAGAATTTATAAATGAGAAGTACAATACATTAAAAAATTGCAGTGAAATATTTGAGAATGAAAAATCACTATTACTTTCCAACCATAAACTCTGATTTCAAAGCTTTCAAATTAATCATTTTGAAAACAAATAATGAAAGCGTTCCGAGAAACAATTCTGTGATTAATGTCCATTCTCCAATTGGATAAGTATTTAACAAGAAAAATATAATTACAATAGTACCAATATATAAGATATAGCGATTTACATATTTAACTGAGAAATCAAAATGAAACATCTTAGCACAATAAAAGAATTGGATAAGAGCAATAAAAGTTTGTGTTGAAAAAGCAGCGATTGCAGATCCTTCAGCACCCAAAGTAGGAGTTAAAATAAAGTTTAAACTTAAATTCAATACAATCGCAAAAAAAGAATATATAATTAATATTCTTAAACTACCATGAGCAGTTAACAAAGTGCCGAAAATTAAACTAAAACACATTCCAATAAAACTAAGTATAAGCCACTGAAAACTAGGAATAGATTCTTGAATGTTATTTTTATAAATCAAATCAATTACAAATTCACTGTTGGTATAACAAAATGCAACAATTAAAATTGAACCTCCAATAAGTAAATTTCCACCTGTTCTTAAAAGAGGAAGAATATTTTCTTTATCTCGAAATAATTTAGAAAATAATGGAAATAATAAATTTGAAAAAATCATTCCAAAAATAAAAAGTGCATCTACCAACCTAAAACCTTGTGCATATATTCCAACTTCAAGATTTCCTTGAGGATGAAATTTTTCTAAAATAATAACATCGCTTCTAGTATATATCGTCATTAATAAAACTAAAAGTGCAAAAGGGATGCTCTTTTTAACTATCGCTTTAGAAAATGTCCAATTCCAAGAGAATTTTGGCAGCCCAATGTATTTAATTATCAATATAAGAGAAATCAAAGCTGTTAATCCATAGCAAAAAGTTTGCAACCATACAAACCATTCAATCTTAAAATCATGCGACAAAAGCAATAAAAATCCACAGAAAAATATTAATAGAAGTCGATCCAAGACAGAAATAAAAGCTTCCGTTTTGAAATACAAAAGCCCTACAAAATGACTTCTAAAATAAGCGATTAAAAAAATTAAAAATTGATTGATAACGAGAAAGACTAATACTAAAAATTCTTTATTATTTAAACCAAAAAAAGCACCTAAAGAAAACGTAAATACGGCATAAATTAAGAATAAAAATAGTTTAAAAGAAATAAGTTTACCCATATATCTAGTAACTATATGAGGATATTGTGCAATGTTTTTTGTTGTGAAATTATTAATTCCTAAATCCATTATAATATTGAAGAGGAAAGATATATTTAACAACGTAAAATATAAGCCATACGATTCTGATCCTACTCTATTTTGAACTGCTGCATCTATTCCAAATATTGAAAATGGTTTCACCAAAAGGTTTAATATAACCATCAATAATAAATTCGAAATAAACTTTTTTTGCAATATTATTCTATTAAAAATTGAAACAAAAATAACCAAAATTTAAGGAAGCTAAATTGTTTTATAAGTGATCTATTTTAAAAAATCAATATTTCTCTTTAAACCGAGAAATTTAGTCCTTTTAACAGCACTATTCTTGAATAATTCACTAAATATTTCTTGAGAAATATCATCCCAATCTGCCTTTGACATTTTCAATAATTGATCATGCGGATTGAATTTAGGTTCATTATGCGGTTTTGAAAAACGATTCCAAGGACAAACATCTTGGCAAATATCACAACCAAACATCCAATCATTCATTTTACCCTTAAACTCATTAGGTAAAACATGATCCTTCAATTCAATTGTTAAATAAGAAATACATTTAGAAGCGTCAACCACATAAGGTTCAACAATAGCTTCTGTTGGACAAGCATCAATACAACGTGTACACGTTCCACAATAATCTTTCATTGGGCCATCCGAAACCAATTCTAAATCCAAGATTAATTCAGCAATAAAAAAGAAAGAACCATTTTTAGGATTAATAATATTAGAATTTTTACCAACCCAGCCTAAACCACTTTTTTTAGCCCATGCTTTATCCATAACAGGTGCAGAATCAACAAATACTCTTCCCCCAACTTCACCAATTTCATCTTGAATAAATAGAAAAAATTCCTTTAATTTATCTTTGATGATAAAATGGTAATCTTCCCCGTATGCATATTTTGAAATTTTTAAAGAATCTAAATTATTACTAATTTCAGTTGGATAATAATTTAGTAATAATGACACAACAGATTTAGCATTATCAACTAATAGCCTAGGATCTAAACGCATATCAAAATGATTTGACATATAATCCATTTTACCATTTCTGTTCTCCGATAACCACTTTTCTAATCTAGGAGCTTCTTCCTCTAAAAAATCAGCTTTTGAAATACCACAAAAGAAGAAACCTAATTCTTTGGCTTTGTCTTTTATTAGTTTAGTGTTTCTATCAATAATTTTCATATTCTCCCCCTTAATCACCCTCCAAAGGGTGAAATAAAGTGTAATTTAAAATAATCCACCTTGAGACCATCCAGCAGTTTTTCCTAAATGCTTAAATGCTTTTTCAGTAGCTTTTCTACCTCTAGCAGTTCGCATTAAATAACCTTCTTGAATCAAAAAAGGTTCATAAACCTCCTCAAGTGTTCCAGCATTTTCGCCAATTGCAGTTGCTATAGTTGTTAAACCAACAGGGCCTCCTGCAAATTTCTCTATAAT
>CALPSU020000275.1 GCA_943326315.2 Chryseobacterium gleum | reverse complement strand
TTTTTAACTTTAACATTGCTAATAAGATTCCTTCTTTTAAATGATGAGCAGCCAAAACATCAATCAAAGCGACAGGCATTTTTATTGGTCCACTTTCAGGAGTTCCATTCATAGACATAAAGCCAGTTTCTGCTTGAAGTATTAAATCATACGCAACACGATCACTGTCTATTCCAAAACCATTTATTTTCCCGATAATTAAACCTGGATTACAATTTCGAAGAATAGTATCCGTAATTCCTAATTTTTCTTCATCTCCTTTTTTGAAGTTTGAAATCAAAACATCTGCGACTTTAATTAATTCTTTAAATTGCTTTAAGTCGTGTGCTTCTTTTAAGTTTAATTGAATGTATTTCTTTCCATAATTTACACTCGAAAAATAAGCTGAAATTGGAGAATTTTTATCTTCAGAAGGTAATTTCCAAGTTCTGGTTACATCGTAAGCAGAAGCATTTTCTACTTTAATGACCGTTGCTCCTAATTCAGCGAAGAAAGTTCCAACAGATGGTCCTGCTAAAACAGTTGATGTATCTACAATAATTAATTTTGAAAACATAAAAGAAGGTTTAACCTATTTTAACGGAAGTCATAGTTAGAGATCCAGCGACTAATTTATCATTGAAAAATTGAATTGCATCGTCTTTTTCTTGAAGTCCTAGCGAGTATAATAAAGGGTAATAATGATCAGGAGTTGGAATTGCTAAAAGAGCAGAAGAACTTAGTTTTTCATATTGAATCAAAGCTTTATGATCGTTGGCTTCAATTTTCTTTTTGAAGATATCATTCATTTCAATTGCCCAATCGAAACCATAATTTGGTTCATTCATTTTATCCCAAGCTACTTTACCAAGATTATGAACCATATTTCCACTTCCAATAATTAATACCCCTTTTTTACGAAGAGCACTTATTTCCTTTGCAAGTTCATAATGATAATTTGCAGGCTTGTTGTAATCAATACTTAATTGTAAAACAGGAATATCAGCATCTGGATACATGTGTTTAACAATCGACCAAGTTCCATGATCCAATCCCCAATCGTGATCTAAACCTATAGAAGTTGATGTAATTAGTTTCGATGTTTCAAGCGCTAATACATAGTCTCCTGGAGCAGGGTAAACAGCTTCATTTAATTCTTTAGGGAATCCTCCAAAATCATGAATCGTCTTAGGGAAATCCATCGCCGTAACAAATGTACCTCTAGTTAACCAATGAGCCGAAATACAGAGTACAGCTTTAGGCTTTTCAATTTCAGAAGCTAATTTTTTCCAATATATTGAGAATTCATTGGTTTCAATTGCATTCATTGGCGAACCATGACCAACAAACAAGACAGGCATTTTATTTTCAAATTTTTCCTTATTATCAAGAAAAACATTTAAAGTATCTATAGATCCTAATGTCATAACACCTCCAGAAATTGTTTTAATAAATTGCCAACGAAGCATTTTTATTTTTTTGCTCCTGCTAATACGTAAGCTAAAATTAAATTTTGCTGTTCAAGATCAATTTTCGCTTTTTTAGC
This sequence comes from Chryseobacterium gleum, assembly GCA_943326315.2. Lineage (GTDB taxonomy): Bacteria > Bacteroidota > Bacteroidia > Flavobacteriales_D > Crocinitomicaceae > CAIUKX01. Next base: position 2,234 of record CALPSU020000275.1, on the reverse strand, counting down.
CATTGGAGGAACTTCATGTCTCCATTTTTTTTCTGTAAAATCGGAAGGATTAAATGATTCATGACATTTAATACAGTTTTGAGCATATAGAGATTTACCTTTTGCAATGTCTTCAACTGTTGCAGGTTTTGATTCCGTTTGAGTCATTGGTTGAACTGTTTTTTGAGAACATGAAGCCAGTATTAGAGCTACTGCAAAAAAGGGTAATACTTTCATAATTATAAATTTTGTTTAAATGTAAGAAATCTAATCAACAGAAGAAACACTTTCAATTTTTACTTTTGTAGAGCCAAATCGAACAAAATTCAATTGATTTGCTGCTTTCATGGATAAGTCAATTGCGTGGCCAGAAGATTTACTTAATCGATCATTTACTTTCACGGTTACAGTAGAATCATTCGTTAAGTTTGTGACTTTTACAAAAGTTCCAAGTTTTAATGATTTGTGAGCTGCTGTAAGATTTTCTTGTGAAAATACTTCGCCGGAACTTGTTTTTCTACCAATTAATTTATTTGAATAATAACAGGCTTTTCCAACCTCAGAATAAGAAATACTCCAAGTAAAACTTAGCCCTAAAATTGAAAGAATACTAATTATTAAATATTTCATACTATTTATTTTAAACAACAATAGTAAAGAATTTATTTTCACAAAAAGAATTAATTAAGGAAGTTTAACATTATTATGATTTTAGTATTCAATATTTTAAAAGCCAAGAATAGGCTATTTTACAATTTTAATATCTTAATTTTTTTAATCTTAAATTTTTTTAAAACACTAAATTTTGGTTACAAATCCAACTTTTTCAAATGGTGTATCATCCGTTAAAGTTCCTTTTAAGATATAATAATAAACACCCGGCACACACTGTTCATTTCCTTGATTAGTACCATCCCATATTGCTACTCCTTTGCCATTACTTTCTTGGTAAACAGTATTACCCCATCTATTTAAGATTGTTATTTCATAGGTTTTAAATAAATCGTGAAAAAATGTAAATACATCATTTACGCCATCTCCATTTGGAGTGAATACGTTAGGAACACTGAAGTCTCCAGTTACGTGTATAAAATCAGTATATTTACTTACACAACCATTTGCATCTGTAATAGTAAGTGTTACAGGATACGTATAAGGATATTTATACGTATACGTTACATCAACATCTGTATTGTTTAATATATTTGAATTCACTCCAACTAATGCGCTGTCTAAATCTTTAAATTGCCAATACCACGAAGTTATTGAAGCATTAAATAGAGATTGATCATCAAATGTAATTACCGATTCAATTGTAGGGTTTGATGGAGACGAAACGTATTTAGCTTTAATTTCATTTGGTAATGTAAACGAAGACAAAGGGTAAATTACACTGCAGTCATGGTTATCATAAATCGTTAAGAATGGTTTATACGTTCCTGCTACTGGATAGTCATGTTCTATAGATGCTGTAGTAGCTGAAGAACCATCTCCAAAATCCCAAAGGATATGATCTACATATTTAGGATTTAACGTGTCAAAAAATTGTAAATTATCACAGATAGTTCCTGTTGAATGTGCATTTACTGTAACGCTTGGACCGCCTATGGATAAGATATCAATTAAAATAGTATCGTCAATACAGCCATATTGATCTATTATTTTTAAGGTAGATGAGTATATACCAGAAAAAACAAATGTATTTACAGGATTTAATACTGTAGAAGTTTTTCCATCGTCAAAATTCCAGGAAGAATTAAAATTTCCAATGGAAGATGAATTATTAATATACTTACCAACGATTGGAGGACAAGTGGCCGTTTTTCCATCACTGTTTAAATTAGTTCCAGAAAATGTATAATCGAAATCTGCTTTTGGGATAGAAACAATAATTGTTTTTGAAATACTATCCATACAACCATTAATATCTTTAGCAATTAATGTTACTTTATGTTGTTTACTTGAAGGTATGTTTGCATCATTAAAAGTATAGAATAGATCAGAACTAGTTGAAGTTATATTCGTTGAATTATCCAAGTGCCATTCGTAAGATATCGCATTGGTAGAAATGTTTGAAGTAGGAAAACTAAAATGATTACAAACATGAGTTCCGATTGTGAAATTTGAAGTTGGACATGTCATGTCTATGTATTTTTTAACAGGTAACGATACACATCCAAATCCATCCGTTGCTATTAAAGAAATTGAATCATGAAAATTACCAGCAACTAGAAAGTTGAATGACGTTGTTTGAG
>CALPSU020000274.1 GCA_943326315.2 Chryseobacterium gleum | reverse complement strand
CATCTTTTCCAAGTTTAAATAATTCAGGAGACGAGATTGTATTAAAATTTAGCAATAACCTAATTATAGATAAGTTAGAATATAACGATGGGTGGTATAAGAATGACATTAAAAAAGAGGGCGGTTATTCTTTGGAAAGGATTAATTTAAATTTACCTTGTTCAAATTCTACAAATTGGATTGCTAGTAAGTCTAATATTGGAGGAACACCTTCAAAAATAAATTCTGTAAATGATTCAACAGTAGATTTAAGTGTACCTCTTATTAGTTATATACAAACTTCGGCTCCAAATCATTTAGAAATATATTTTAACGAAGGAATGGATTCAACGTCATTATCGAAAAGTTTTATTTCAACAACTCCAGCATTAGTAATAAAAAATAAAACGATAGCTTCTCTTTTTCCAATTTACTTATCACTTGATTTCAATGAAAATTTTGTAGGAAGTCAGGAATATTTAATTCAGTTAAATTCAGTAGCGGATTGCTCAAATAATATAACAAATTTGAAAGATCGATTTGTTTTAGCAGAACAACCTATTCAGGGAGACATTGTAATTAATGAAATATTATTTGATCCTTTAACAGGCGGAAGCGATTTTATTGAATTGTATAATAATAGTTCGAAATGTATTGATTTAAATGGAGTAAACTTGGCAAATTATGAAAAAGGTGTAGTATCAAATCTTAAAATAATTTCAAATAATTATAATCTGAAAGCAGGAGAATATATTGTTTTGACCGCAGATAGTCTTTTTCAACAACAAAATTACGATTATTCATCCTCTGGAAAGTATTTACAACAAACATTACCTAATTACAATATTGATTCAGGAACTGTATACTTAACATTTGAAGAAACAATTTTGGATAAAGTGTCCTACACTGAAGACTGGCAATTTAAATTATTAGATGCTACAAAAGGAAAATCTTTAGAGCGTATTGATCCGAATGGAATTTCAAATTCTTCTTTAAATTGGCATACAGCAGCAGAATCTATTGGATTTGCGACTCCAGGAAAAATAAATTCTCAAAAACTGACGTCAAAAGCAACCGGTGATTTTAGTTTTATTTCGAAAACTATTTCTCCTGATAACGATGGTTTTGAAGATGTATTAGAGATCCATTATAGATTATTGCAACCTGATATGGTAGGAAGCTTTTCTATTTATGATAGCAATGGACAATTAATTCAAACCGTGTTTAAAAATAATTTATTAGCTACCGAAGGAATATTTACGTGGGATGGAATTACTGACAGCAATTTAAAGGCTAGTATAGGGACATACATAGGTGTTGTTGAAGCATTTGACACAAAAGGAGGAATAATAATAAATAAGTCAAAAGCATTTGTAGTAGCAGGAAAAATTTAGTTCGATTTTAGCTAGTTCATACGAAAGTATTTTTTCAATCCAATCTATTTGTACATTTGTATTATTATAATATTTCAATGGTACAACCAGGGTCAAAAGGATGGATTAATAAATATTTCGATTTGGTTGAAAAGAACATTATTCAACTTAAGATCGAGCGTCCTAAAGATATTGGTATAGAACATTTTTTGCACGTTACTTTTGGGCATTCAGGTATTATTTTTGGGTATCCCTCAGAACTACTTTTTGCCACTAACTTGAACAGTGATAAATGGACAATTGAAGAGAAATTAAAGCTTTTACTTTTAGAATCTCACCTTTTTGTTTTTCTTTTAAAAAATGATAATCCAATTAATTTAAAAGAAGAGTTTATTAAATCACTTCTCACATTTTACGGAAAACATAACTCATATTCAATTACTAAAATTTTCACATTTTTTCTCAAAGAATCGAAAGAGGAAAAGCTTGAAAACATTTTAAGTAAGAGAATAGATATTAAAATGAATTTATTAGATAACCGTTTATGGATAAGTTATTTAAGTAATGTTTTTGTTTATTTGGATGTAATATTATTTTATGATTTTCTAAAAGGCAATAAAAAAGGAACACTTTCTAATTACAATGATTTAGCTCTTAATTCTTTAACAGCGATTTCAATTTCAGCATTTTCAGATGGATATATTGGAGATCGAGATAAAGCGATGTTTAAGATTTTTTTAGCATCTGCAAACTTACCAGATGAAAAAAGAGATTTTGCTTTAAAACAATTTAAAACAGGTGCTTCATTTAACGATTTTTCAGCGTCTACTCAAAAAAATTGGCTATTCAAAAGATTTATTTTAGATATTTCAGCACTTACGATATTAGCACATCAACAAACAATAATTGAAGAAAAAGAGTTTCTTCTTGAGATATGTGAGTTTTTAGAAATTCCAAAAATTGAATTAGAAGAAACATTAGTGATGGTAGGAAACTTTGTGTTAAACAATAACGATAAAGTTTCCTTTTTAAAATCAAGTTCTTCTTATGAAAAGATGTTTACGAGTCTTTCTAGAAGATGGATTAAAATTTTAGGCAGAAATAAAGATAAATTAGCTACCGAATTAAAACAAAGTAAAGAGCTTATTTTCTTGATTAAAAAATCTGCAGTTAAAGAATTAACAAAGGAAGAAAAAGAACTCGTAAAAACCCAATTTTTAGACATCGTAAAATCAATGCCTACTCTTGCAATATTTATGTTGCCCGGAGGAGCGCTATTACTTCCACTTGTTTTAAAGATAATACCGGATTTAATTCCATCTGCATTCAGAGATAATGAAGTGAATAAAAAGTTAGATTAAATTTCCACCTCTTTTACTTCGAAAGAAATATCAACTAAATTTAATAATTCTTCTCCAGCTTCCATCATTTCATCATCGTCGCTTTGATAAAACCAATTTACATGAATATGTATGCCTTTTAACGTGTTCTTTTCAAAAATTTCAAAGATATCTAGTAATATTTTACTAGTGGAAGTATTGAAATAGTCTAATTCAACATGGAAAGATGTTGTATCATTTGGGTTTTCAAAATACGTATTCAACCATGAAAATATTGGTTTATAATATTCGTGAGGATTTTCTGGACGCGATGTTCCTATCATTGAGAATACAGCCTCTGATTTATCAAAAATAATATGAGGTGTCATATTAGTTCCAGCATAAACTAATCTTTCCATGTATTTAGTAAAATTATATTTGAGTAGTATTTATCATTATAAACAAAGTGAAAAAAGAAGACTTTTCAGATCTATCTTCAAAATTAAACTTAATTTTTTCATTTGTTTTACGTGCAATTTCTAGTAAGCCTAAACCCGCATTTCCTTCTTCATCCAACTTTCCAAATTTCAATTGTTTTCTAAATCGATCATTTAAGTCTTCTTTACTCGAAGCATTTAAATCTTCTATCATTTCGATTAATTGATTTTTAATTTTATTCGGAATTAGATTTCTAGTAGCCACATATAATTTATCGTCATTTAATACACATGTAAAACTAGATAAATCACTATATTCTATATTCTTTAAAACATGCCTACAAACATTATCTAAACTTTCTGTAATGATTTTAGCAATATATTTTTTTGATTTTAAAGTAATGTCAAGTTGATCAACTCGTTTTTGTAATTTTAATATAACTTCTGAAGTACTTGACCAATCAAATGGCGCAGTTAAAGTTATTAACTCTTCTGATAATGAGTTGATTTCAAAATTTTTAACTAAATTCTCTAACTCTAAAGACATCTTGTTGTATTTTAAAAGATAAATAAAGATATGAAAATGTTTTATATCTAAGCTTTAATCGTCAGTTACTTTTTTTGCTCTCAAAAATAAACGGCTCTCATTTTTTT
>CALPSU020000273.1 GCA_943326315.2 Chryseobacterium gleum | reverse complement strand
GTCGCATCGTTATCTAATGAAATACCCGTCGAAGTAGTTGAATTTTGAATGATACTATTTCTAGAAAGGATTTCATTTTCATTTAGATAATTCGACATATTAGCTTTAGAAAGACTTCCCGAACTCACATTTATTTTTGGCTTTATTTCCAAGGTTGTTAAAGAGTCTATTTGAGAAAATACACTAAAATTAATTTTATGGGATTCACTTAAATCAACCGAATGAGTTGAATCATCTGAATAATAACTTGTATCTGTTGGTAGTGTGTATTTTGATCTACTAGCCGTGGAAGAAGTTAATTCGTAATTATTATAGGTATAGTTAAAACCTATTTTAGTTTGCTTTTTCTTCCCTATTTTATCACTAAAGTAAACACCACTTGAGAAAGTTCTTGGAACACCAGCTGCTTTTGTAGTATTGTTATTACCAACTTGAAATGGCCCACCTCCTGAAGTTCCATTATCCAACCCAAATTTATTCATATCTGCTCTGCTTACATTCGTTCTTGGTGTTGTTGAACCCAAAGCAAAGACAGATATTTTTTGACTTCCTTTAAATTTGTTTACTAATAATTCGCCTTCGTGAAAATTCTGAAAATCGGAAGCAGCTGAAATTTTCCCAAAGTATCCATTTTTAGCATTTGCTTTTAAACGTAAATCCATTACTTGAACGGTTGCATCATCACCGGCAGAAGCTGTCTCGCTTTTCTTTTCATACACTTTTACCGATTCTACCCCTTTTGCCGCTAAATTTTTTGTTGCAATCGTTGGATCACTTCCGAAAAATTCATCTCCATCTACTAAAACTTGGGTAATTTCTTTTCCTTGAGAAGTAATGGTACCGTCTTTATCTACTTTTATTCCCGGTAATTTTTTAAGTAAATCTTCAACAACTGCATTGGCTCCAACGTTAAATGAATCAGCAACATACACTAATGTATCACCTTTGTAATAAATTGGATTTTTATTGGCATAAATTACTACATCTTCCAATTCTAGGGCTTCTGTAGATAATTTTATTATTGGAATATTAATTTCTTTATTCGTCTGACTTCCAAAAATATAATATACTTTTCTATCGTAACTAGGCGATAGTATTTGCAATGAAAATGTATCGATTGGAATATTATTTAATTCGAAATTTCCATTTACATCTGTTCTTGAAAACCCTAAAAGAAGTGAATCCTTAAGCCGAACAGCCATTGCAAGAGATTGATTTAACGGAATGAATCCAGTTGATTCAAATACTGTTCCTGATATTCTCATGTTTTGAGTATTCCCTAATTTAGGAAAACAAAAAAAACATAGTAGTAAAAAAGAAAGTATTTTATACATAGTTGCGTTTATTTTAACCCCGCAATTATAATTAGAAACTAAATATTTTTGATTTAAAAAATGATTATTGGTAAATGCAGCTGTTAAAAGGTTATTTAGCAAATGCTACTGAAAGTAGAACTTGAAACTCAAAACCCGTATTATCAATCATTTTCTGAAAATTAAGATCTAATTTTTTTCCAATCATATCCTTTTGATTTTTCATCAATTTACGAGTTACATCGTTCTCATATTGAAGCAATAAAGCGGATACATAGCCATTTTTACCATTTTCACCAACAGTTATATAATTAGTGCGACCATTAAAAACAAACCCTTGAAATAGAGTTTTAAATTCACCTTGTTGATTAATTGCATTCATTGCTTGATTAATTGAACAATCATACAATGTAACATTTTCATATTTCTGAGCATCCAAATCTTCTTCAAAAAATGATTTTCTAATTTTAGTACTAATTACTTTTTCATTTTTATCATAAAATGAGATTCTTTCAACAAAAGTTTGCTTTTCTTCTTTTCTATCCTCAAATCGTTCTTTGGAAGCGTATTTTTTTCCTTTTTGAACATAAAAAAGAGTTGTTCCATATTCATTGGTAATACCATTCATGAACTTTTGCTCGACTTTTAATACATTGTCTGATTTATCTAGAAACGCTTTAACTTCAAAAGAGGAACCATCTTCCTTAGTGAAATATAAACTATTCGTAATCTTTAGACTATCGTTTAAGTCGGTATCTACAATTCTTTGCTCTATCTTTGATTCGTTATTTCCTACTTCCGATTTCTTGTCAATAGAGGTATTATCTAATTTTTCGCTTTTTGAAGAGCACCCAAATAGAATAGTAAAAACTGTAAAAATGTATGCTGCTTTTTTCATTCAATTTTATTTCAAAAATATAAAATTAGGATATAAATAATTATAAACCCTAATGTTCCTCAAAATTACTCAATTAAAATAATTAATCTCATTTTTGATCTTTTTTACATAGTAAAAAAAATGAATAAAAAAATGATTTAGATACTAAAATGCATTTTTTTTTGCATAAATCGATTTATCATTTAAAGTGTAAATTCAAACATTAATAGGTAAAAAATATTCATTCATCAGTAAAAAACTAAAATTAAATTTTGTAATAAGTTGAATAAACGTTATTATTGTATGATAATTATTTTTAATAAATATAACGCGTATGAAAACTATTACTAGAAAGTCGTCTTTGATGATCATTTGGTGTATCTTAAGCATAAATATGTATGCTCAAGATACACTTACTGTAATGCCTTCTGCTACATCTGTAAGCTGTGATGGAAAAGCCATAGTAAATCATCAAATTGTGCAAACGTCGTGGACGTGGTATAATGCTAATGGAACCCAAGTAATCCAAACTGGTGGAGATACCTTGAAGAATCTCTGTCAAGGGGATTACATGATGAAATTCTTTAGCACTATAGCTAACGATACCAAAACGGTACGTTTCCATATTGGCATGGGAGCTAATCCAAACCCTTGTGCTAACTCAACATTAAATGTTACAGTAAATCATATTTCCCCGTCTGCTCCGGCAAACTGTGTTGGGAAAATTGATTTAGTAGCAACTGGTGGAACAACACCATACAACTTTATGTTATCAATGGTAGGAGCAACTTCCGTTAATTCAAATAATCCATTTTTTCGGAATGTTTGTCCAGGAACCTATAATGTTACTTTATCTGACAACGCTGGTTGTAACAGAATAATAACTGTTAATGTTCCTGATTCTACTTTAAATAACAGCCTTTGTGCTAACTCTACTCTAAATATTAATTCTACTAACATTAGCCTAAATACAAGTACAGTTTCTGGAAGTTGTAATGGATCCGTTGAAGTTATGGTATCAGGAGGTGTAACTCCTTATTCTTATGCTTTAGATAATGGTGTATTTTCTCAAAATAATTTACTTACTGGAGTTTGTGGAACACATAACATTCAAGTAAAAGATGCGAATGGATGTATGAAAAACACTTCTGTTACTGTTGGAAATGCTAATAATAATGGTGGGACACCTAACAATGGATTAGCTTGTCAAGCAAAATTTAAAGCTAATCCTTTAGATTCTACAGGATTAAATTTTCATTTTTACGATACTTCTCGTGTGGATGCAGGAACTATTTCTACTTATTTATGGAAAGTTGATGGCGCGGTAATTGGAACTTCAACTTCTTCTGTTGATAATATATTCACACAAGGTATGCACCAAATGTCTTTAACTATTACTACTAGTTTAGGATGTACAGATACATATATAGATAGTGCAAGTTTCCCAAATTTTGGAAATAACAATGGAACTCAAATAAACTGTGCTAATTCAACTTTAAACATTGCTTCAACTAACATTAATCCGAATACAAGTAATGTTGCAGGAAGTTGTAATGGATCCGTTGAAGTTATGGTATCAGGAGG
>CALPSU020000272.1 GCA_943326315.2 Chryseobacterium gleum | reverse complement strand
ATTGTTCATATAAAAATTCAATTTATTGGTTGAAACAATTACCTAAAGAAGGTCCTCATATGTTAGTAAAGGCAGGTGAAGAAAATGCAGGTATGGTTGATATTGGTGGCGGATTAGGTTGTGTGTTCAAGATTGAATCGCATAATCATCCAAGTGCTTTAGAACCATATCAAGGAGCAGCTACTGGTGTTGGAGGTATTAATCGTGATATTTTTACGATGGGAGCTCGCCCAATAGCTCAGTTAAATTCATTGCGTTTTGGTAATATCGAGTTAGATAGAACAAAATGGTTGGTAAAAGGTGTTGTAAAAGGTATTGGAGATTACGGAAACGCTTTTGGAATTCCAATTGTTGGTGGTGAAGTTTTCTTTGACGACTCTTATAATACTAATCCATTGGTAAATGCTTTTTCTGCAGGTGTAATGGATTCAAAAAAGATTATTTCAGCGAAAGCAAAAGGTCCAGGTAATTCAGTTTTTATTGTAGGTTCTGCCACAGGTAAAGATGGTATTGCTGGTGCTGCTTTTGCATCAAAAGATATGACAGAGGAATCTGCGGATGATTTACCATCTGTACAAGTTGGTGATCCATTTATGGAGAAATTGCTTTTAGAAGCTACTATGGAATTGTTAACAACAGATGCTGTTGTTGGAATGCAAGATATGGGTGCTGCTGGTATCACATGTTCAACTTGTGAAATGAGTGCAGGTGGAAATGTTGGTATGGATATTCAATTGGATAAAGTTCCTACTCGTCAAGAAAATATGTTGCCATATGAAATTCTTCTTTCTGAATCTCAAGAACGAATGTTAGTTGTTGTTAAAAAAGGAGAGGAAGCTATTGTTAAAGCGATTTTTGATAAATGGGATCTTCATGCAGAAGAGATTGGAGTAGTAACTGATTCTGATCGTGTTCGTTATTTCATGAACGGAGAAATGGTAGGAGATGTTCCAGCAGAATCTTTAGTTTTAGGTGGAGGCGCACCTCAATATCAACGTGAGTATAAAGAGCCAGCTTATTACCAAGAATTTAAGAAATTTAATATTGATGATGTTGCTCAACCTGAGGATTTAAAAGAAGTAGCTTTCTTTTTATTACAACATCCAAATATAGCTTCTAAACGTTGGGTATACGAACAGTATGATTCAATGGTTGGAACAAAAAACATGACAACTAACCGTCCGTCAGATGCTGCGATTGTAAACGTTAAAGGTACAAACAAAGCAATTGCAATGACTGTTGATTGTAATTCTAGATATGTAAATGCTGATCCTGAAGTAGGTACAATGATTGCGGTTTCGGAAGCTGCAAGAAATATTGTTTGTTCAGGAGGAGTTCCAAGTGCAATTACAAATTGTTTAAATTTTGGTAACCCATATAACCCAGAGTCTTTCTGGCAATTTGTTGGAGCTATTAAAGGAATGTCTGCAGCATGTTTGAAATTCGAAACTCCGGTTACAGGTGGAAATGTTTCATTCTATAATCAAACTTCTACAAATGGTGTTGAAACTCCAGTTTTTCCAACACCTACTATTGGAATGATAGGTTTATTGGAAGACAAAACTAAAGCGATGACTTTAGATTTTAAACAAAAAGGAGATTTAATTTTTATTATTGGTGATTCTCACAACGATATTTCTTCTTCTGAATATTTAGCTTCTTATCATAGTGTTAAAGCATCGCCAGCACCATACTTCGATTTAGAAAAAGAATATACAATGCAAGATACAGTAAAAGGATTGATTCAACAGGAATTAATCAATGCTGCTCATGATGTTGCTGATGGAGGTTTATTCATCTCATTAACTGAAATGTCTATGCCTAGAGATCTTGGTTTTGATATTGTAACTGATGCTGAAATTAGAGAGGATGCTTTTTTATTTGGGGAAGCTCAAGGAAGAGTTGTTGTTACGGTTAGTGAAGAAACAGAGGAAGATTTTATTGAGTTTATGATGGGGTCTAATGTTAGTTTTACACTTTTAGGACATGTAACTAAAGGTAAAATGATGGTTGATGACGAGCATTTTGGATTCATTACAGAAGCAAAGGAATTATTTAATAATGCTTTAGGTAAGAAATTAGAGAAATAGATTAGGTGTTAAGTTTTGGATTTTTGATCATTTCGAATATCAATCCAAAATTTAAAATCAAAAATCCAACATTAAAAAAAAATGGAATACAATACTACACGTTCAAAATTACTATTGCCAGAATACGGTAGAAATGTTCAGAATATGATTGTACATGCAATGGAAGTTACTGATAGGACTGAACGTAATAGAGCTGCACAGGCAATAATAGAAGTTATGGGACAATTAAATCCTCATTTAAGAGATGTGGATGATTATCGCCATAAATTATGGACGCATTTGTTTTTAATGTCTGATTTTCAGTTGGATGTTGATTCTCCGTATGAATTACCAAAAAGAGAAGAATTGGCAGCTAAACCGGATAGAGTAGAGTATCCTACTAGTAAAATTCGATTTGGACACTACGGAAAGTACACTCAAAAAATTTTAGAAAACTCAGGGAATATTCAAGATTCTAATGAGAAAAAATATTTGACTAGAACAATGGCGAATTTTATGAAAAAACAATTTCTTGTTTTTAATAATGATGCTGTTGAAAATAATGTAATACTAAACCAAATGTCTGAATTATCTAAAAAAGAATTAGTATTAGAAAATCCAGACGAATTATTATCGACAAATGTTATTTTGAAATCATACGGCATTCAACCGAACCAAAATAAAAATAACGTTAAAAAAGGTCAGGCTCAACAACCGAAAAAGAAATTTAAAAAACAATAATTCATGGCATCTTTTGAAATATATGGAGGAAAACCACTTAAAGGTGAATTAATTCCGCAAGGAGCTAAAAATGAAGCATTACAAATTTTGTGTGCTGTATTATTAACTCCAGATCAAGTTACAATTTCAAATATTCCAGACATTATTGACGTAAACAAATTAATCAGTTTACTTCAAACAATGGGAGTGAAAATTGAGAAAGTTGAAAAAGGAACTTATATTTTTCAAGCAAAAGACATTGATTTACCTTATTTAGAATCTGATGACTTTAAAAAGAGAGCTGGTTCTTTGAGAGGCTCTATAATGATTGTTGGTCCATTATTAGCTCGTTTCGGAAGAGGATTTATTCCAAAGCCAGGGGGAGATAAAATTGGAAGAAGAAGATTAGATACTCATTTTGAAGGTTTTGTAAAATTAGGGGCAGTTTTTAATTACGATGCTGGTGAACATTTTTACTCCGTTGATGCGGAAAAATTAACAGGAACTTACATTCATTTAGATGAAGCTTCTGTTACTGGAACAGCTAATATTTTGATGGCTGCGGTTTTGGCTGAAGGGGAAACAACGATTTATAATGCTGCCTGCGAACCTTATTTGCAACAACTTTGTAAGATGTTAAATTTAATGGGGGCTAATATCAGTGGTATTGCTTCAAATATGTTAACTATTCAAGGTGTTAAAGAATTAAAAGGTTGTTTTCATAGAATTCTTCCTGATATGATTGAGATTGGAAGTTTTATTGGTTTAGCAGCAATGACTAAGTCAGAAATTACAATTAAAGATGTAAGTTGGGATAACTTAGGAATTATTCCTGATGTTTTTAGAAAATTAGGAATAAAATTAGAGCGTAGGGGAGATGATATTTTTGTTCCAGCTCAAGATTCATATGAAATTGAAACTTTTATTGATGGTTCAATTTTAACGATAGCTGATGCACCATGGCCTGGTTTTACTCCTGATTTATTGT
>CALPSU020000271.1 GCA_943326315.2 Chryseobacterium gleum | reverse complement strand
AGAGGAAATTCTCCAAATGGTGTTTTATGGAGGATTGAAGGTTTAAATATTCCAAATCCCAATCATTTTTCAACAATTGGAACTACAGGAGGTCCAGTTAGCGGAATAAATACCAACTTATTAAAAAATTCAGATTTTTTCACCTCAGCCTTTCCTTCTGAGTATGGAAATGCAAATGCAGGAGTTTTTGATTTAGGGTTTAGAAAAGGGAATTCAGACAAAAGAGAACACACTTTTCAAATCGGTGCTTTAACAGGTTTAGAAGCAATGACAGAAGGACCTTTTAATAAATCGAAAGGTTCGTCATATGTTGTTGCATATAGATATTCGTTTACTGGTGTTGCTCAAGCAATAGGGATACCAATTGGTACAGCTGCTACACCTTTTTATCAAGATATCTCATTTAAATTTACAAGTGGAAATACCAAATTTGGAAAATTCATTTTATTTGGATTGGGAGGCAAAAGTCATATTAAATTCGATCATAAAAAGATAGATGCTACTGATTTATTTGCAAATCCTACTAGAGATTCTTACTTTAAAAGTGATTTAGGATTAATTGGATTAAGTCATTTTATTAGATTGAATGATAAATCATATTTTAAATCGGTAATTGGATCAACTTATTCTGCATCATCCTATGATGAAGATTCTATTAATAAAGCTACTTCTCAATTAACTAGAATAATTGAAAATACTACTTCTCAATTACGTTATTCAGTAAACACCTCTTTAAATTCTAAAATTAGTTCAAAATTATTTGTAAAAATTGGAGTCCTAGATGAAATAATAAATTTGAATCTATTTTATAGAAATAGAACTTATACACCTGAATGGGTTGAAATTTGGGATTACAAAAATTACACATCATTACTTCAAGGGTATGCGCATGCGAAATATAGTTTTTCTAACAGAATGACCTTAAATGCTGGACTTCACTCTCAGTTTTTAGTTCTAAATAATTCATCCTCTTTAGAGCCTCGAATTGGTTTAAAATATCAGACAAATGAAAAAAGTTCTATTAGTATCGGGTATGGAATGCATAGTCAAATGCAACCAATAGATGTGTATTTTTACAGAACTCAATTAACTGATGGAAGTTATGTTCAATCAAATAAAGATTTATCTTTTACAAAAAGTATGCATTATGTTCTTGGTTATGAGTCTTTTTTTATTAAAAACTGGAGAATAAAAACGGAAGTGTATTACCAAAATTTATACAATGTACCGGTGACTTCTATTCCTTCTAGTTATACCATGTTAAACGTTGGGTCCAGTTATTATCCAAATGAAGTTGGTTATTTAAAAAATACAGGAACTGGAACAAATTATGGATTTGAATTAACAGTTGAAAAGTTTTTCAGTAAAGGTTACTACGGATTATTAACAGGATCCTTCTACCAATCTAAATATAAAGGTAGTGATGGGGTTGAGCATAATACAGCATTCAATGGTCAATTTGTTTACAATGTATTGGCAGGAAAAGAATTTAAAGTTGGCAAAGAGAAAAGAAATCGATTTACAATAGATATTAAGATGACTCAAGCAGGTGGAAGATTTTTTACACCTTTAGATTTAGCTGCATCAAAATTAATTGGCCAACAAGTTGTAAAAGGGGATGAATACGCATTTACAGAAAAAAACCCTGATTTTTATAGAATCGATTTTAAAGTAGGATTTGTAATGAATAGTAAAAAACATAAATTATCTCAGTCAATTTATTTTGATATTCAAAATATAACAAACCATAAAAATGTATTTGCTCAAAGATATAATCAATTAACAAATTCAATAAACACCTCTTATCAATTACCTTTGTTTCCTAATTTTGTTTACAAGGTTCAATTTTAATTATAAACATAATTAATGAACTTATTGGAATGTTATTTAGGATACTAAATTGTGTTTTAAGAAATTTGTTTCCTAAAGCTTTTAATTCAATAATAAGTTTTTTTAAGCCATTTGATTCTAACAAAAAAGGGAAGCATAAGCTTCCCTTTTTTGTTAGAATATTTTTAGTATTAATTTTTTAATGGAGCATTTTCTGAAGGTGTAGCTGGAGCAACTGGTGCAGGTTGAACTTTTCCTTTAATTGTTAAAACAATCGGTTCAGTTTGAACATTTGTTGTAACTGTAATCGTTTTGTGCACATCCCCAACTCTTTTTGTGTCATATTTAACTGAAATTTTAGATTTTTTTCCAGGTTGAATTGGTTCTGAAGGTTTATCAGCAGTTGTACAACCGCAACTAGTTTGTACATTTTGAATCAACAATGGTGTTTTACCTGTGTTTTTAAATTCAAAAACAAACAATTCTTGAGAATCATAAGGAATCTCATCTCTTTGAATAAGCAAAGTTGTAAATGTAATTGGACTTTTTTTCTTTTTACCTTCTTTTACTTTTTTAGGGGCTTCTTCTTTTTTATCCGCTTTTTTGTTTTCGGTTTCTTGTGCATTTAAGATTGCTGTGAATGAAAACAAAGCAATCGATAATAATAAAATTTTCATAATACTGTATTTTTTAACAAGGTTACGATAAATATTTTATTCAAAAATGATTTTAACTTTTTTTTTATAAAAAAAGTCTAATTTATAAATATTATTTCGTGCTTTTACTATAAAAATCTAACTTTTGAAATAATTGTCAATTACATCTAAAATGGATAAAAATGTATTTTTTCTGATTTTTTCTATTTTTAACTCTTTGATCCATTTTACTTTAGAAATACCTTCTTCTTTTTGACCTTTTAATTTTTTTGATCCATTAAATGATAAAGAGAACCAATATGTTTTTTTTATAGTTGGCTTCCCTTTATATAAGTATGTATGATAAGTTATTCCAATCGGATTCTCAATTCTTGGACTTTTTATCCCACATTCTTCTTCAATTTCTCTAATTGCTCCAGATTCTGGAGATTCATCTATTTCAAGTTTTCCTTTTGGGATATCCCAGAATCCATTTCTTTTAATAAATAAGTATGAGTTTTTACGTTTTACGATTCCTCCAGCAGCTTCAATAAACTCATAACCTTTAAATAATTTTATAAAAGTTTCTTCAATAGAATTACTTACAAGGTAAATTGAAAACTCATTATCTGAAGATTCAATTAAGTGTAAAAGTGGATCTTGAATCAACTCAAGATGCTCTTCATATATAACCAAAACATCATTTGGAATAATATCTTTTTTTTCAATAATGTGAAGAGGTGTATTTTTAATAAAAACTTTGTACATTTGTTTTATGATTTTGAATAAGGAAAAAGCGTTAAAGGTAGCAGAATTTTTATTACAAATAAAAGCTGTTAAATTGGCTCCAAATAATCCGTTTATTTGGGCTTCTAGTTGGAAATCTCCAATTTATTGTGATACAAGGATAAGTCTTTCATATCCTGCAATTAGAACTTTTATTCGTCAAGCATATGCCGAAGCTATAAGAGAACAATTTGGTAAACCAGATTTAATAGCAGGTGTAGCTACAGGTGGTATACCTCAAGGTGCTTTAATAGCTCAAGAATTAGGAGTTCCTTTTATTTATGTTCGAAGTGCTGCTAAAGGTCACGGGATGGGTAATCAGGTTGAAGGATATTTTGAAAAAGGTCAAAAAGTTGTCGTAATTGAAGATTTAATTTCTACAGGCGGAAGCAGTCTTAAAGCTATTGATGCTTTAAAAGAAGTAGGTTTAGAAATAAAAGGATTAATTGCTGTTTTTACATATGGTTTTTCGATGGCTGAAAAAGCTTTCAAAAAAGCGGAAGTACCTTTTTTAACTCTTACTAGCTATGAT
>CALPSU020000270.1 GCA_943326315.2 Chryseobacterium gleum | reverse complement strand
CTCTAACAATTCCGTTGCCTATTTGAGAAATATTTGTTGAAACTTTTATGTCACCAACATCTATTAGCTGTTTGTTTTTTGATATTTTGACATCTACTGAAACAATTACATCGCTTGAACTTATTAAAGTTACATCTTTTGAATAGGCAAAAATTTTATAGTTTCCTTTTTGTAAATGCGTAAAGGAAAAAGATCCATCAAAACTCGTTTTTACTCGATCACCGTATCCTTTACCATCTTGAAAAACGATGTATATATATGTATCTTGTAAAACTGATTCGCTTTTTAATGTGCTGAAATCTGAATTATAGTATTTCATTTTTAAAACGCCTTTTATGGCTCCATTTCCACCATAACCTTCCTGTTTTTTGCAGGAAAAAAATGAGAAAATTCCAGTTAGAAATAAAAGAATGCTAAATAGTGTTGTTTTTTTCATGAGTTTTATTTTTAAAGTTTATTTTTTGTGAATTTATTTGAATATATTAAAATCAAAGCGGTTTTATTTTTGTCTTCTATATAAAACTCGTATGAATGTTCACCTGATGGAACAGTAATATATATTACATTTGAATTTCCAGGAATCATTTTCTTTTCATCAACATATTCAGTTGTTGAAGATTTTTTTCCTTCAATTTTATAGGTATTTATTATTATATTGTTCTCTTTCATCACTAGATGGATTGGATTGTTCGATTGTGTTGTATTATCCAATTCTGCTTTGATTATGATTTTTAACTGTATTGAATCTTTTGTTTCAATTATAAGTTTTTCAGTATTTGAAATTCGTACATATTTTTTAATCTCCCCTTTTAATTCAAGATATTTTACTTTTACTGTATCGAGTTTGGTAAGTGAAGTGCATTCTATCCAAACTGGCTTAGTTTCTTTTTTTAATGAAAAATGTGCGTGAATTTTTTGTTCCGTCTTATTATCCTTGAGAAAAGAAATTTTGTGTTTACCTGGAGGAACATCAATTGTAATAGTTGATGCTTCACTCGGAATACCTGTTATTTTTGATTTATAAATAGTTTTCTTTGATACTTTTTCACTTTCTATTTTGACAGTTTGAATTTTTTGATTGTCAATCATGTAGCTTATAAAATATGACTCACTATTTTGTATTCCATTTTCTAATCTAACTCTTAATAATACTTCAACTTTTCCAGGTCCATTTACATTTAATACCGTTTTCTTTTTGGCTGATAAAGCATAATAATCATAATTTTTTGCTGAAAATATTTTCACTGTCGCTACAAATATGGTAGGTTTAATTTTATCAGAATCTTTTTTTTGTGGCGTAACTGTTTTCTTTGTATTATTATCAGTTGTAGTTTTTACTTGAGATAAAATGATAAATTGTATCATAATAATGCAAGTAGTGATAAAGAATTTTTTCATAATTTTAATTGTTTGTTTTTAATATCTCATTTCCAAGAGCATGTTGTTTTTTGTCAATATAAATTATTCCTAATAGTAAGGCAATCATAATAAAAAGAGATATAGAAACGATCGATACTTGGTATTTATAAGCATAAAATAACTTTCCTTTTCCAATTTCAGGCAATGGAATCGGTTCCATCGGAAGTTCATATTTCTTCATCAAACTTTCAAGATTAAGTAAATTTATGATCGGTAAACCTTCCTTTGCCATTTCAAACATGACCCCTTTTTTGTCAACAAAGTTTTTTAATTTCACATTCAGACTGACTCCATTTTTAAATTTTTCACCATTTATATCGCTTCCTAAACTTGCCACGCCACCACCTACGTTGATATAAGCTTTTATTTTTTTAGATTTCTCATGAAAAAGAGCTATTCTTCTATTAATATTTCCATGCAAGGATCCTTTATTTAAAAATTTTATTTTATTTCTAGTAATTGCCTCTTGAACCATATCTCTTCCTTCTAGACTTAAAGCTCTACCTATATCTGAGTTTCCTCCAATCGAAGAAGCAATAGATTTGTATTTCAAAATTCTACTCTTGAATAGTTCATGTTCCATATCCAACCAAGTATAATTTGGATCATTTGCTCCCCACGATGATGCTGTAACAGATGATATAATGATTGGTGTGATTCTTAAAGTTTGTAAAGCCGCAATCGTTGAAATATTTAAAGCTGGGAATGAGCCTGTCATACATACGGCAACTTCATCACCTTCTTTTAACCCAGCTTCTTTCAATAATTGTACAACCATTGCTGAAAAATTTGGATTCGTAGTTGACATTTTTATTGGTAACGAACCACTTCCAGTCGTAATAGGCGTGTACTGTTCTCCTATCAAACCAGTTTCGTTTGGATCATTAATATTGTCTACGAATATTTCATTTTTAAAGTGAACAGCTTTCAAATAATCCATTGCTTGTTTGGATAATCTTGATGCTTCTATTTTTTCATTGAACCAATCTTCTTTTACATTTTTTTTTGTTGATTCCACCAGAATTAACAAGCCAATTGATACTATAGCTAATGCTGATAAAACCAATGTTGACCTAATTGAAATTTTCTCCATGTTGTTCTATTTATAATTCAATTAATGTAGCACCATTAAAACAAAGGATGACAGCTAATCTCACAATAATGGATGTGATTGAAAGCATAGCAATTGTTTTAACATATCCTTGTTTTGCACTCCAATGAGCCATTAAACCAGGAATAACCCAACCGATTGCACTAAATTCAGCAGTTGATTCTTCTGTATTAAAGACTAAAAAATGGTGAGATAAAATAGACAAAAGTGTCCCAACTAATAAGGCAACAACCATTTGTCTTCGTCCAAATAAAAAGGTAAATTTTGATATTAAAAGAATAATCAAATAGGTAGCTAAAGAAATAACCAAAGTCCCAATCATATTATCAAGATCGGTTAGTTGTAATGCTATATAACCAGGAATTATAACCCCTCCTGCTGCCATACCAAAAGCTTCAATAAAAATTAAGCTTAACACAATTCCCAATGTAATTGCTAATTCTACCATATTATACGTTTTTATATTTACTATTTTCTATGTATTTAGCTAATTCTGCTCCTCCAGCCCCCATGTTACCAATCCCAATAATTGTTGTTTTTGATTTGGATAAATTGCACAAATCATCGAAAACTTCTTCTGTTGGTTTCAATCCAATTGCAATAATCTTTTCTCCGTTAATTTTTTGATTCAGTGCCATGTCTACAACTAAATCAACAGAATCTCCTATTAATGCAACATTGGTAGTATTCAATTGAGTAGCGATTAATTCTATCAATTGTTTGGCTCTATCTTGTCGATCTTTTCTAGTATTCAAAAGTATAACCAGCTGTTCATTTGGCTCACAATGTTTAACAATACTATTCCAAATCATTAAAGAAGATTCAGGATCATTTGCTGCAAAAGCATTGTAAAAATCAATACATTTTCCATCTCTATAAAGAGTTGTTTTCGTTAAAACACCTTCATCAGGTATCGTTTTGTACATTTCTTTTAATGCTAAAGTTCTATCAATCCCAATTGATTCACATATATCTAATGCTAATGCAACATTATCCTTGTGTTCAATATAACCGAATCCTTGCATATCTTCATCTGAAACTGTTGAAGACAAAGCTTGATGAATTTTAGTATTCCTTTTTGTTGCAACATCACTCATCATATCAATACAACGATCTTCACTTGTGAAAATTTTCGAATTCTTGGGAATTGTTCCACATATTGCTTCTCCTACTTGCTTAAGACCAGGTCCCATTACATCCAAATGATCTAACCGAATATTTGTAATGACGCCGATAGTTGACTTTACCATTTGTAATTCAGTAATTCTTTGGTATTGAGGCTGTAGAGCCATGCATT
>CALPSU020000269.1 GCA_943326315.2 Chryseobacterium gleum | reverse complement strand
CTGAACAATATGCGAGATCGAGTAAATGATGAAAAGGTTGGCAAGAAAACACTCGTAGTTCAAATTGGAGGCGATAAAGCTAAATTTTATCATACATTTTTAATTTTAGGTGGAATAATTAGCTTGTTTATTTTTCTTTTTGTTAAAGGTTCAATGCTATCATTTATTGGATTATTACCTTGCTTATTTTTTATAGTTCATTTAAATAAAGTTATGAAAATCCAGAATCCAGTAGATTTTGACCCTGAACTTAAAAAAGTTGCATTATCAACTTTTGCTCTTGCTGTTTTTGTTAGTATATTCTTAAATATTTAAAAAAATATTTCTCCCATTTCCTTCTTTATTTGGTTTCGATGATATGAAAGCAACTTTTTCTAAACATACATTTTTCTTTAAGAACCCAAGCGGAACTAGTCGTGGAGTTTTAGTAGAGAAACATTCATGGTTTATAGAATTAAGTACACAAAATGGTAATGCTATAAAAGGAATAGGGGAATGTAGTATTATACCTGGATTATCGCCTGATTTTATAGATTTTGAATCTTATGAAAGTAAATTGAAGGAAGTTTGTGATTCTCCAGATTATTTTCTTGCTGATTTAAGCCTTTTAAATGATTTTCCATCGATTTTATTTGGATTGGAAACTGCATTTCTTGATTATAAAAATGGTGGAAAAGGTATTGTTTTTAACAATTCATTTTCAACTGGAGAACGAAGAATTCCAATTAATGGTTTGATTTGGATGGGAGATGAAAATTTCATGCTTCAACAAATTGAACAAAAATTAAGTGAAGGCTATTCTTGTTTAAAAATGAAGATTGGTGCAATTGATTTTACTACTGAAATTAAATTAATAGAAGGAATTAGAAAACGATTTACATCTTCAGAAATAACGTTAAGAGTAGACGCAAATGGAGCTTTTTCTCCTAGTGAAGCACTTACTAAATTATCAATACTTTCAGATTATGGTATACATTCTATTGAACAACCTATTCAACAAGGTCAATGGATTGAAATGAAAAGATTATGTAAGGAAACAAAACTTCCAATTGCTTTAGACGAAGAATTAATTGGGGTAACTGATAATTATAAAAAAAGAGAATTGCTAGAAGAAATTCAACCTCAATTCATTATATTGAAGCCAAGTTTACACGGTGGAATAAAAGGGTGTAAAGAATGGATTGAATTAGCCGATACATTTTCAATCCCTTGGTGGATTACTTCTGCACTTGAATCAAATATTGGTTTAAGTGCCATTGCTCAATTTACAGGAGAATATACTAATCTTTTACCTCAAGGTTTAGGTACAGGAAGTTTATATACGAACAATGTACCTTCTAATTTAAGAATCGAAAAAGGAGAATTGTATCTTTTAAATAATTCGTTCTAAATTTTTAGTTGCAGTATAAAATAAATAAGCTTCCACCTCAATATATCCAATTTCTTTTAAAGCCAATGCATATTCAGTAACCTGTTTTGTGTATTTTTTGTTCGGAAGCCCAGTTTTATAATCAAGTACAATAGCCTTTTGCATAATGATTCTCTCAATCTTATTCTCAACCTCACTCGTAACCTCAACCTTAACTTTATTCTCAACCTCCTTTAAAATGATCTTATCAGGTCGAATAGTCGTAAAATGATCAAGAATAATTGGTTGTTCACTTAAAATATCTATGCAATTGGCAAATAAATCTTGGTAGTCATTGTCATTTAATATTTCGTGAGTTTCTATTTTGAGTCGTTCGATAAATTCAACTTCAATTTCCCCTAATTTATTCAAACTAGTGATGCAGGAATCAATCTCAGTTACATTATTAACTAATGAAAGTAGCATGTGTAGTTGATTTCCAAATCGTTGCGCTTCTGAAAGTGAATTTTCATCTGTTAAATCTTTTTGATCTTGTAAAGAAATATCAGGAAACCATAATCTATCCGTTACATTTTTAGGAATAAAATGAGGAGCTTCATTTTTTTCGGATATACGGTTGATTTTATTTGATTCACCTAATGTTATTTTGTATCCACCTTCTATCTCTGTTCTAGCACCTTCAATTTGGTTTAAAATACCATTAAAAATTTCAGCAAACTTGGAAGCCTTTTTATATTCATTATTAATGTATAAACGCTCTATTGGACGTGTCATTGCAACATAACACTTGTTTATTGAGTCTGTCTTAACTTGACCTAATTCCTGCTCTGTAAACGCTTTTATTTCTTGAATTGGAGAATCTTTTCCTTGAGGGGTATATAAAACTCTATCTTTTGTAGCTATTAAAAATTTAGATTGATTATTAATTCCTAAATCAAAATCCATTTTAGGTAAAATTACCACAGGAAATTCTAGCCCTTTTGACTTATGAATACTCATTATTCGAATAGCATTTTCGCTTTCAGGAAGCTGAACAGCGGATTTTTTCCCTTTGCTTAAATAGTTATCTACAAATCCTTTTAAATCTGGCCCCTTTGTCAAATCATATTCGTGTGCCATATCGGCTAAATGATGGAGATATGGATTTGTCAATTCATCGAATTTAATCAAAGAATAGAATTTTTGAATTAGATCATATATGTTATCGTATTTGGTGAAAAAGTCTAATTTAGAACCGAAACAATCTGTTAAAAATTTATCGTCGTTGAATTGTCTATATTTCTTATTCGTATTTAGATTTATCTTTTCGTTTAGATATGATTTGTAATTTTGATAAGCATTTTTTGGAAATAATCTAAAATACTTTTCTCCAAAACGTCTTTTTTCGTTTTCACTTAGTGGATTTAATCTTCTTCTTAAATATGCAATTGTTAATTGAACTGCTGGCGAGCTATCCACCAAAAGTGAATCGGCAGAAACAACTTGGTAATTGTGTTTGGATAAAGCGATAGCCCAAGAAGAACATTCTTTATTTTTATTTCCTAAAATACAAATATCACCTCGTTTAAATCCGTCTTTTTCACACGATTCTATCCACTCTAAAAGTTGGTTAATTTCATGTGATTTTTCTTCTTTATTTTCTTTTGATATTATTTCGATATAACCTTCTTTTTTTGACTTAGGGTTTTGATAAACAGAATTGTAAAAAGGTATAAAATCTGCTTCTAATTCATTTTTTAGGGCTTCAAAAAACTTGTTGTTGAAATTTACAATTACGGATGAAGATCTCCAATTATCTTGAAGTTCCAAAGTTTCGCCCATTCTAGTAAAGTAGGAAGAACGTTCAGCTACTTTTATATCATTATCCGGATTATGAATTGCAGGAAGAGCAACAAATTGTTCAGCTAAACCATTTTTAAAACGGTAAATAGATTGTTTTGGATCGCCTACAATAAGATTTTTATTTCCTTGTGAAATTGATTCGTGTAAAAGTGGAACCATGTTTAACCATTGAAGGTGAGATGTATCTTGAAATTCATCCAATAGAAAATGATGAAAGCGAGTTCCAAGTCGTTCATATATAAAAGGTGCTTCTTCATTTTTAACTAATTCTGATATTAGTTTATTAAATTCAGAAATTCGAATTAATTGTTCATCTTTTCTTACAGTGTCAAGTTGCTTTGCCATAAATTGGAGCAAAGCCATATTGTAGAAATTTTTTATATAAAGGCTTATACTTGTAAAATCTGTTAGAATAATTTCCCATTCTTTATGGAGTACAAGTAGTTCTTGTTTTAAATTTGAAGGAAAAACTTTTTTAGCAGGAACATCATTTTCACATATAGAAATAAATGTTGTAGTAAAAAGTTCTTTAGGTATTGTTTTATATGTGCTTAATTTGATCATTGGTGAGGAAGTTCTTGATCCTCCTGGAAGATCTTTTTCGTTGATATTTTCACTTT
>CALPSU020000268.1 GCA_943326315.2 Chryseobacterium gleum | reverse complement strand
GGAGTCATAGCTGTTTCAAGCTCATGGAACCCATCGTTCCGCTTAAATAATATATGCAGACCCAAATTTATTTTTGCAGGAGGAAATAAAATCATGAAACAAATATAGGAAGTTGTTAAGTAAATATTTCATTTTAGCTGAAATTAAACTAATCCCTATTAATGGTTGTTAGGTAATGTAATTTAGTATTCCTTACTATTTATTAAATCTTATTTCATTTTTTATTATTTCTTTTTATTCATTTGGACAAGATGAAAGTAACGAACTTGATGAGTATTTTGTCATTGCTTCAAAAGCTGATTCTTTATTTTTTTCTAAGAGTGATTATAACAAAGCTTATTACTATTATAATGAAGCTTTTAAAATAACTAAATTGAAAGGATTCTTTTACCATCAACTTTATGCAGCAGTTTGTTGTGCAGAAATAAATAAAATTGATAGTGCTTTTTCTATTTTAGAGAGAATTTCGTTTAATCAATGGTTTGATGATTACGAAGCTTTATTGACTGAATCTCGTTTTGAGAAATTAAAAAAAGATAAACGTTGGTTACCTGTTTTAGAAAAAATAAAAAAAAATTAGAAAGAGATTGCAATTTAGATTTAGTTAAAGATTTAGAAAATATACGTTTAGAGGATGGGAAGTATAGAGGTCAAATACGATATTATTAAAGATAAATATGGTTTTGAATCTAAGGAGCTTAAAGATTGTAAAAGGATGATTCATGAAAAAGATTCTATTAATTCATCGAGAGTAGAATCAATAATTAACATGTATGACTGGTTAGGAGCAAAAGTAATTGGATACCAAGGAGATAAAACACTTGCGATTGTAATTCAACATTCTCGTTTATCCGTTCAGAAAAAATATTTACCTATTTTGAGAGATGCTGTGAAGAATGGAAATGCACTTCCTGAAGACCTGGTATTTTTAGAAGATCGAATAGAAATACAACTTGGTAGAAAACAAAAATATGGAAGTCAAGTAATAAACCAAGATCATAAGACATTACAGTATTTTGTTGAACCAATTGAATCTCCTAATAACATCGATAAAATAAGAGCAGAAGTAGGATTACCTAAGTTATCTGAATATTTAAAAATGTGGGATATAAAATGGGATATTAAAGAATATAAAAAAGACTTACCAAAAATTGAGCAAATTTTAAAAAGAGATAAATAGATAATTTAATTATTTTTATATATTTTTGCTTCGTTGATTTGAAAAAGTTCATTTCAAAAGAAAAAAGAAGTGCGGTAACACTTCCCTTTTCAAGACGTACTTAACCCGAATTACTGTTCTCGTGACGTGCGCATCTGAGTAAATTGTAGGTTGCTGAAAATGCAATTTTGAAGACATGTAAAATATTTAAATTAGAGTAAGCAGTAAAATCAATTGTTATGAAAAACGAAAAATTATCTTCTAAAATTTCTTTGAACAAATTAGAATTCTCTACATTAAATAATGATCAATTGACCAATGTTGTAGGTGGCGCAGCAGTTAGTGATGGCAATTTTTTAACAGCATATGATGGCAATTTTTTAACAGCATATGATGGCAATTTTTTAACAGCAAGATCTATAGATGGTAATTTTTTAACAGCAAGATCTACAGATGGCAATTTTTTAACAGCTTGAGATAAGAGGTAATGCTCGATTACTTAAAAGCATAAATGAAGGTTTAAATGAATCAGTTTATATGAAAACACCTGAAATACGAATTGTATTTCAGGTGTTTTTTTTGTGAAGTTTAGTAAATAACTAAAAAGTGTTATTCTTTTGGTTTCAAAAGATGATTTTGAAAAGTCAATTAATATATTAAAGAAGGGGAATTATAATGAAAAATGACTTTCAATTCTACCAACAACCCGACACAATGGATTGCGGACCTACCTGCCTTCGTATGGTTGCAAAGTATTACAAACGTTCCATTTCACTTCAAAAGTTAAGAAGTCTTTCAGAAACTACTCGCAGTGGAAGTTCACTCCAAGGTATATCAGAAGCAGCCGAAAAAATAGGCTTCCGTACTCTCGGCGTAAAAATAGATTTTCAAAAGTTAGCCGAAGAAGCACCTTTACCATGCATCGTTTTTTGGAATCAACGCCATTTTGTTGTAGTTTATAAAATCAAAAAAGACAAAGTCTATATCGCAGACCCCGCTCATGGTTTACTAACTTTCACTAAACAAGAATTCATTGACAATTGGATAGGTAAACAAGCCAATGAAACCAATGAAGAAGGCATCGTACTATTGCTCGAGCCAACAGCCAAACTCACCGAAAAAGAAGACGATGATGTAGCCAAAAAGCAAGGAATGGGATTTTTATGGAAATACCTTTCCAACTATAAACGTTTCATGTTTCAGTTGGGGTTAGGATTGTTTTCAGTAAGTATTCTCCAATTAATTTTTCCATTTTTAACCCAAAGTGTGGTTGATATTGGGATACAAAACAAAGATTTACACTTTTTATACCTTGTCCTTTTTGCGCAACTGTTCATCTTTATAGGGAGAACATTAATTGAGATTTCTAGAGGTTGGATTTTATTACATCTTTCTACTCGTATTAATATTTCTTTAGTATCTGATTTTTTGATCAAATTGATGAAATTGCCCATCTCCTTTTTTGATAGTAAAATGACGGGAGATATTATGCAACGGATAGGAGATCATAGCCGTATTGAGCAATTGTTAACAAATCAATCGTTGAATGTATTGTTTTCTGCTTTTAACTTTGTTGTGTTTGGGGCAGTTTTAGCAGTCTACAGTATTCCGATTTTTGGGATTTTCATGGTGGGTACAGTTTTGTATTTCATTTGGGTAAAATTTTTCTTAAAAAAACGAAGCGATTTGGATCATAAACGTTTTTCTCAAATGAGTAACGAGCGTTCAAAAGTGATGGAATTGATCCAAGGGATGCAAGAAATTAAATTGCACAATGCTGAAAGAAACAAACGTTGGGCTTGGGAAACATTGCAAGTCCGTCTGTTTAAAATCCATATCAAGAGTTTGCGTTTAGAACAAATTCAAAGCAACGGAGCAAATATCATCAATGAGTTAAAAAATATTTTAATTAGTTTTTACTCTGCCAAATTGGTCATTGATGGTTCTTTAACCTTAGGAATGATGCTTTCGGTTTCTTACATCATTGGCCAATTAAATGCTCCAATTTCTCAATTTTTATCGTTCATATATTCGTATCAAGATGCTAAAATTTCTATTGAACGTTTAAGTGAAATACACAACAAAGAAGACGAAGAACCAGAAGGGGTAGAATTAATTCACCATTTACCTGAAAATCATACTATTTCGTTACAAAAAGTAGATTTCCGTTACCAAGGAATGCAAGATAATGTAATTACAGAGTTGGATTTAGTGATTCCTGCCAATAAAATTACTGCTATTGTAGGATCTAGCGGAAGTGGTAAAACTACTTTAATGAAAATGTTATTGCGCTTCTATGAACCTACTCAAGGTGAAATTGTAGTAGATCAATCGAATTTAAATACTTTTTCACAACGTGCTTGGAGAGAGCACTGTGGTTCAGTAATGCAAGATGGATTCTTGTTCTCGGATACAATTGCCAACAATATTGCTGTGGGAGATGAAATTGTAGACAAAGATAAGTTGTTACATGCTGTGAAAGTGGCAAACATTCGAGAGTTTATTGAAAGTTTACCGTTGAGTTACAATACTAAAATTGGTGGCGAAGGTATGGGAATTAGTGGTGGTCAAAAGCAACGAATTTTAATTGCCCGAGCTGTCTATAAAAATCCAGATTTCTTATTTTTCGATGAGGCAACAAGTGCTTTAGATGCCAAAAATGAACGTGTCATCATGGGAAATTTGCAAGAATTTTTC
>CALPSU020000267.1 GCA_943326315.2 Chryseobacterium gleum | reverse complement strand
TTAGAAGGGTTAGCTGAATATATCGTAGAAGATATAACAGTTGGATTCCCTGGTGAAGAAGAATAAAAATTAATTAATTGATTTTCTCTTTCCCCCTTCGGAGGGGGATTAAGGGGGAGGATAATTTTATCATTTTTAATGTCTATTAAACTTTTCATTTCCAAATCAATAACTGAAATAGAGAACCTTCAAAATTTCTGTAAAGAAAAGGATATTGAACTAATAGCGCATTCATTTTTACAATTCGAATCGATTCCTTTTAAGATAGAAAATTCTTATGAAGCCATTTTTTTTGGAAGTCCAAGAGCAGTTGATTTTTTTCTAAAACAAGAAAAATTAAATACATCCGTTTTTATAGGTTGTGTAGGAGAAATTACAGCTCAATCGCTTATTGAAAAAGGATACACACCTAATTATATCGGGAAATCATCCGGTGACACGTCTAAAATTGCTATTGAATTTAAAGAATTGGTAAAAGATAAAAAAGTCTTATTTCCTCAATCTTCCATTTCACATCGATCAATTGCATCACTATTTCCTCCCGATCAAATAGAAGAAATAAGCATCTATAAAACAGCAACTTATTCTAAATCTATTCCAACCTGTGATTACTACATTTTCACGAGTCCTTCTAATGTAGATGGGTTTTTAATTGAAAATAAATTTCCATTAACTGCTAAAATTATTGCATGGGGAAAAACAACCGAGAAATATTTGATCAAGAAAGGTGTGAAAGTAAAATATACTTTGAAAAATTCTTCGGTTGAGGAGTTGATTGAATATTTTAATAAATTGGACTAATCTCCTACATATGTCCAATTAAAGCTAAAAAATGAACATAAACAAAATCCATCAATCCAAACTCAATTCCACCATAGGATCCCACACAAGATCTTTAAAATTTTGGATTTGATCTTCAACCACAATTATTCCTTCTTTTTCTAATAATTCTTGCATTCTACTCGGTGGAACAAAATGCATTTTACCTGTCAATAAACCATTTCTATTTACTACTCTGTGCGCAGGTACATCCGATAATTTATGAGATGTATTCATCGCCCAACCAACCATTCTACTCGATCTTTTAGAACCTAAATAATTAGCAATTAAACCATAAGAAGTTACTCTTCCTTCTGGAATTAATTTAACTACTTCAAATACATTTTGAAAGAAATCTTTGTTTTTATCGTTAAGTGAAATCATCCTTAATACCTAACTATTTTTTCAGTCGTTAAAATACCGTTCAAATTAATAGAAACATAATAAATGCCTTTTGTGACTGGGGTTCCATTTTCATTTGTTCCATCCCAATTGAGCTCTGTACCACTTGAACTAGACATTGTATTTGAACGTAACTTTTTTACCAAAAGCCCTTGTCCATCATAAATATGAACCGCTAAATTGTCACCAGGAATTGCTTTAAAATAAATTCGTGAATCAGCATTAGAAGGATTTGGAAAAACAGTGATTATATCATTTTTGGCACTTAATTGTTCTACTAAGGAAGCACTCATCAAAGCATTCATATCGTAATTTTCATCACCCGCCTGATGATACATATAATGGAAATAAACTAAAAACATTTCATCCGAAGTATTCAATCCTGGATAAACAGTCACCGGTGGACTATTTGGATTATTTGGATTAGATGTTGTGTTATCATAAACTCCTTCTCCTTTAATTACCGTCCCAATTGGTGCAAATTGCATTTTTTTAAAGAAATAAAAATCTTGCCAATGAAAATCCCAATTAGGAAGATTTGCAAATTTTAAGGTATCGTTAGCTGGAGTTACCCCATACGCTTTTATTGATTTCCCTAATAAATGCATATGCGGGAAAACACTTAATATGGAAACATCTGCAGTTAAGGGAAAATAAGACGCTGTTACTGGAGTTATTTGATTTGGAGGTAATGTAAAAGTCCAATTTTGAATCACATCTGCAGCATAAACTTGTCGAATTCCTGTTTCACCTACTGGATAAAAGTGAAAAATCACTTCTGTGCTATCAAATCCTCCATAACTTCCTGCAGGATAATGCATTCCAAAATAAATATCTGAACCAAGCGGAATTGGAATACCCAATTTCAAAGGTGAAACACTCGGTAAGGTCATTGGAGAACAGCCAGGAGTATAACCGGCTATTAATTTAGTTGTTGACAAACCAGGACTTGAACAGTGTCCAGATGTATCTGTATTCTCATTACCTGTTGGGTCAATGTATATTAACGCATGGTGAACTATTTGACGATTTCCTGGTATTATTTCAACAGATTTTATTGTTCTACTTTCAGTTAGACCAGAAGGAATAGAAAAGCATACATAATCGTCATGACCATTCTGAGCCTTACTCATGTATCTTGGAATTTTTACCTTTAAATCACCTGCGCCTAACAATGCTCCCGAAGGAAAAACTGGTAAAGGAGGAGTATTTGAAGCATTTCCTTCTGGAGTACCAAGTCCAATCCAATCTAAAATTGTTGATTTTTCGGTAGAAGTTAACGCTCTATTATGAGAATATTGTTGGTAAGTATTACTCGGTGGCCAAGGTGGCATTTCATCCGATGTAACATAGTTTTGAATTGCAGCAGCAATAGAACTAACCTCACTAAATGTAGTTAATGGAACGGGGGCTATACCTCCGTGATGATGACATTTAGAACATTTATCATAAAAAATTTGTGCAACATTGTCGCTCCAATTTTGAGAAAATGCAGGAAATTCTAAAATCAAAATTGTTATAAATAAAAAGAATGTTTTCATAGTTGTTAATTTGTAACATGCAATTTAACAACATTTTTTCAAAGAAAACAAGTAAATAATCCCTCTATTTATCTAATACCTTTGGAATGCGGAAATAATCAGAATCTTTTTTGGGAGCATTTTTAAGTGCTTCTTTTTGTGTAAGAGAAACAACAGGAATATCTTCACGAAGTACATTAACTTCATCGTTCATGAAAATTAAAGGTTCAACATTATCTGTTGGAAGTTCAGATAAAATATCCATAAAAGAAATTATTCTTTCCATGTCCTCTTTGATCGCTACTTTCTTTTCGCCTTCAAATTTTAATCTAGCCAAATGAGCAATATGATCAACTATTTCGTCTGTAATTTTCATTTTTTTGATTTTAATACGGTAAAGATATATAAAGACATTAGATATTTATACAATAGATTATAGACTTATTTTAAATTCTAGTTTATTATACCAAGACCTAACACCCAATTCCTAACACCCAACACCTAACAAAGGTTCATTAATTATACTAAAACACAAATCCATTAATTCATCCTGACTCAACGATTCCACTTTTTCAGCAGATATATGTTCGTGGATATAAACTTTCGAAATACCGGGAGAAGCAGAACCATAAACATTTCCAGGATCTGTAAGTAATTTATAGTTATTAATAAACGTAATCGGTACAATAGGAATTTTTAAATTTTTAGCCAACTTAAAAGCACCTTCTTTAAAAGGAACCATTGCAGGTAAATTTTCATCTGGAATACCTCCTTCAGGAAAAATCATGAGTGACCAGCCTTTTTTAACAGCATTCTTGGCTTGAATAAATGATTTCGCTGATTTCATTTTGTTGTTACGAAAAACAGGGATATGTAATTTCTTAAAATAAGTACGAAGAAAAGGGTAATTCAACAATTCACTTTTACCTAAAAAAAGTAAATGAGAATTTGGAATAATTGAACTCATTAAATAAATATCGAGATAAGAAGAATGATTTGCTATAACGATGTAAGGTCCTTGAGGTATAGGAGATGTTTTGATTTTTTGAACGTGGTACAAACAAAAAATACGGATTGACCAACTCCATGCAACAAGGAATAAATGTGTCTTTTTATGCCAAGATTCTTTTAAAAGAAGGGTAGAAATAAAAGGGT
>CALPSU020000266.1 GCA_943326315.2 Chryseobacterium gleum | reverse complement strand
GATGTCAATTCTGAAAATGATCAAATAATTACGAACTCTTTAAGAACAGTTTATATTTATTTTGAACCGAATGAATCTATATTTTTAGATGGTTCAAATCCATTATTTTTAATTGCTGAATTAGCGTCGTTAGGTAAAAGTATTGTTGTCCCTCATTTTAAGTCAGTTGATTCAATTGATAATTTTACACCAACAAACTGCTTTACATATTGGGATATATATTTAGAAACAAATGTCTCAAAAGAAGATATTGAAGATGTTTTTGTTTTTGTTGAAGGAAATTCAGTTATTGAAATCCTTGAAATTCCTTTTATTCAATTAATTACAAATTCATCTTTTAACGAAGAAGTTGTTTCTACAATTTATAGAGATGTAAAAACGGATATTAATTCGATACAATTATTAGCTGAAAAATTTGGTGAAAAAGCCATAAATGAAGTTGAAATTATAGAAGAAATTATAGAAGCTCCAATTACTAAAACGAATGAAAATAGTTTAGGTAAGTCAGATTCCAAAGATAAAGTCGTTTCAAGTATTCGTGTTGCATCTGATAAATTGGATGAGTTAATGAATTTAGTAAGTGAATTGGTTACAACTCAGGCTAGTTTAACTTTGTACAACGAAAAAAATGAAACCCCTGAATTGGAAATTATTTCAGAAAATATTGAAAAACTTTCAAGAAGATTAAGAGATATTGCTTTTGGAATGACATTGATTCCGATTAATAATATGTTTAGTCGATTTCAGCGTTTGGTAAGAGATATGTCTGATGTTTTAGGTAAAGAAATTCAATTTGTTACAGAAGGAGGCGAGACAGAATTAGATAAGTCAATCATTGAAACATTGACAGATCCATTGATGCACATTATTCGTAATAGTTTAGACCATGGTTTAGAAAAAGCAGAAGATAGAGAACGAATTGGAAAGCCAAGAAAAGGAACAGTAAAACTAAAGGCTTTTTATTCAGGAATTTCAGTTTATATTCAAATTATCGACGACGGAAAAGGAATAGATGTTGAAGCTGTTCGCTTAAAGGCAATTAGCAAAGGATTCATTAAAGAAGAAGATGTACTCACAGATAAAGAAATTTTTGATTACATTTTTTACCCCGGATTCTCAACTGCTGCAGTTGTAACTGATATTTCAGGAAGAGGAGTAGGAATGGATGTTGTAAAAAGAAATATAACCGATTTAAAAGGATCAATAATTGTTGAATCAAAGGTTAATATTGGTACAACGTTAACCATAAAATTACCATTAAGCTTATCAATTATAGATGGTTTATTGGTTGATATTCAAAATGTTAATTATATTATACCTCTTTCTGTAGTAAATAAATGTTATGAAGTAGAAAATTCTCAAATGATGGATAATTTTAATAAATTATTAATCTTAGACGAAAAACAAATACCATTTATCAATATTAGAAAGGAGTTTGGTTACAAAAAAATGTCAGGATCTGATAAATCTCAAATCATAGTAGTAAGTGATGGTGAACAAGAAGTTGGAATAAGTGTTGATCATATAGTGGGTGAATATCAAGCGGTTGTAAAACCAATTGGAAAATATTACAGAAATCAAGACTTTATTTCAGGAGCAACAATATTAGGAGATGGGTCTATAGCTTTGGTTATGGATACGCATAAAATAGTTGATTTATATACAGAACACGTTAAATTAGAAGCTAAATAATGAAGGCAGAAACAACAAATGAAATGGTAGGAGAGACAAAATCATTTTTGTCTTTTAGATTAGCGGAAGAGCATTTTACAATTCCAGTAATGAAAATTATGGAAATTTTAGAAGTTCCTAAAATAACAAAAGTACCTCAATCTCCAAATTTTTTGGTTGGTGTAATTAATCTACGTGGGGCAGTTTTACCCGTAATTGATACGCGTATTAAATTTGGAATGTCACATATTGAGTATACAATTAATACGTGTGTTTTAGTTTTAAATATCGAAGTAAATGATGAAAGTTTAATCGTAGGTGCATTAGTTGATTCTGTGTCTGAAGTTTTCGAATTACACGATTCTCAAATTAAACCAACACCTACAATCGCTTCAAGGTATAGAGCTGACTATATTCAGGGAATGATCCAAGAAAATGATCATTTTATGATGGTTTTAAATATTGACAAGGTTTTTTCTTCAAATGATCTTGAATCAATAAGTGAAAGTAAAGAATTAGATATTAAAGAAGATTAAAATATCTTTTTTATATAATTCAAAAATAATAGGATGGAAGAAAATAAAACAAGTTTAAGCGATACTGATTTTAATAAATTAGCAAGTTTTATTTATACAAATTATGGTATAAAATTACCGATTACAAAAAAAATAATGCTTGAGTCTAGGTTAAGGCCTAGATTGAGAATTAACAATATGGAATCGTATCGCGAATACTGTCAATATGTGTTATCAGGAAAATGTAGTGAATCTGAAATTGTTAATATGATTGATTTAGTTTCGACTAACAAAACTGATTTTTACAGAGAGTCTGCCCACTTTGATTTTATGCTAGATGTTGTACTTCCAGAATATTATGAAAATAATTCTGAAAAAACATTCAAGGTATGGAGTTCTGCAAGTTCTTCAGGAGAGGAAGCATACACCATTGCTATTGTTATTAGTGAATTTATGGAAGGTAAAAGACCTTTTGATTATCACATTTTAGGGACTGATATTTCCACAAGAATTATTGAAAAAGCAAGTTTGGCCGTTTATCCATTAGATCGAGTAGATGTAATACCTCTAGCTCAAAAGAAAAAATATTTATTAAGGGGGAAAGATTTAGAAAATCCTACTGTTAGAATTGTTCCAGAGTTAAGATCAAAAACTCTTTTTAAGAGATTAAATTTAATGGATAATTCCTATGATGTTCCAAAAGATTTCGATCTAATATTTTGTAGAAATGTTTTAATTTATTTTGATCGTGAAACACAAGAAAATGTCATAAATAAATTATGTAATCAATTGAAAAAAGGTGGGTATTTTTTCTTAGGGCATTCAGAATCAATTTCAGGATATGATGTTCCTCTGAAACAAATAAAACCTACTATGTATCAAAAAATATAATCGCATGAAAAACAGATTAACAGATTTAGAATTATTAACTGAGTTGAAATTGCGTTTTGAGGAAAGTGATGCAATGTTGAAAGAAGAACGTAAATTAATCAGTGAGTTAAATGCTGTTAATGATAAGTTACTAGCTTCGGAGTATTTAAAAAGTAATTTTTTGTCTAATATTCGAAACGAAATTAATAACCCAATTGCTTCAATATTAGAGTTAGCAAAAAATATTTACGAAGGAAAAATGGATTGTGAAACTATGCAAAAATTTGGTTCACTTATTTTTTCTGAAGCGTTCGATTTAGATTTTCAATTAAGAAATATTTTTTTATCTGCTGAAATTGAAGCTGGTGAATCACCGTTATCTGTAATTTCAGTTGATATAGTATCCTTAATAAAAACTGTAACAGATTCGTTTGATAGTAAAATCAGAAAAAAAGCAATTAATTTCACTTATACAAATTCAATTCAGGAGAACACTATTTTTAAAACAGACTCTGAAAAATTGCATTTAATTTTAAGTAACCTTCTTGCAAATGCAATTCAATTTAATTCACAAGGTGGTTTAATTTCTATTAATAGTTCTATTGAGAACAATCAATTAATCATTGTTATAACCGATTCTGGAATAGGAATAAGTGAAAATCAACAAGAAAAAATTTACGATCGTTTTCACCAATTGGAAGAAGGTTCTACCAAAACCTATGGTGGTCATGGATTAGGTTTAAGTATTACTAAAGCATTATTAGAAATAATAGAAGGAACTATTTCTCTAGAAAGTAAATTGGGGCAAGGTACTACTTTTACAATTAGAGTAAATGAATTAGGAACAAGTCAAGGAGATGATGATACATTT
>CALPSU020000265.1 GCA_943326315.2 Chryseobacterium gleum | reverse complement strand
ATACGGTTGTTTTCATTCCAAATCTCTTCTAAATCAATTGGTTCAATTCCAAGTTCTTTTTCAATTTCATATTGATATTTTGGCCGAAGCGGACCTTCTTTTTTGTAAACATTCGCTAAAACGATTCCTATTACTAACCCCGATAAATGCCCTTCCCAGGAAATTTTCTCTTCCATCGGAAATATCCCCCAAATCATTCCTCCATAAATGAAAGCGACAAAAAGTGAAATGGCTTGAAGTGGTAAAAACTTCCTAATGACTCCACTTGTAAAGAGGAATCCTGCTAAAGCGTAGATTACACCGCTCATTCCTATGTGATAAGCTCCTTTATTTTGAGCATAAATCCAAACTAAAAAACCTGTCAATAACCAACATAAAACGAAAACCTTTAATGCTATCTCTCTGTAGAAATAAATTAAAGCTCCTAATAAAAAGGCTGTAGGAACGGAATTATTTAATATATGTGAAATTTCAGTTTTAGAATGAATTAAAGGCATAAATATAATGCCTTTTAATCCTTCAACAGATCTGGGTAAAACCCCATATTTATATAAATCGATTTGAAATAAATGTTCGGCCCAAAAAACTAACCACATTATAATGAGTAATAATCCTGGGTAAATTATGGTTTCTATAGTAGTTCCAAAAGGATGTGTTTTATTCTTTTTCATAGTGCCCGATTCTCAAAAGCTATGCCTCCAATAATTTTATGACAACTTGTCAGAAATATTTTTTGGAATTCATATTATTCATATTATCTTTGTGCTTCGTTCATTCAAATAAACTTATGAAGAAAGGTGGAGGGATTAGGCCCAACGATACCTTGGCAACCTCCGTATAGGAATAGGTGCCAAATCCAATCAGCTATTTAGTTGAAAAGATAAGTTGAATCATTTTTAATGGCTCCCCCTTTCATAATTTCGTTTATTTTTTGTTTATGTTCAAAATTTGGACATTATTAAATTTTATTGAAATGGAAAAAATACAGGAAATATTAAAAAAGAGAATATTAATTCTAGATGGTGCAATGGGCACAATGATTCAACGTCATACTCTAGAGGAAAATGATTTCCGTAAGGGGTGGTTTGAAGAGCATTCTCATCCACTTAAAGGTAATAATGATTTATTATCTCTTACCCGTCCAGAAATTATTGAAGATATTCACCGTCAATATTTCGAAGCTGGAGCTGATATAGCTGAAACAAATACTTTTTCAGGTACCTGGATTGCTCAAGCAGATTATGCTTTAGAAAAGTATGTTTATGACATCAACTTTCAGAGTGCTAAAATTGCTAAAAAAGTAGCAGATGAATTTACTGCTAAAGACCCTTATAAACCTAGGTTTGTTGCTGGTTCGATAGGCCCAACGAATAGGACGGCTTCTATTTCTCCTGATGTAAACGATCCTGGGTTTAGAGGAATAAGTTTTGATCAATTAGTTGATGCTTATACTGAACAAGTAAATGCTTTAATGGATGGAGGGGTTGATATTCTATTAGTGGAAACTGTTTTTGATACTTTAAATGCTAAAGCTGCTCTGTTTGCAATAGATCAAGTTTTTGAAGCAAGAGGGGTTGAATTACCTATAATGGTTTCAGGAACAATAACTGATCAAAGTGGTAGAACATTAACAGGTCAAACAACGGAAGCATTTTTAATTTCTATTTCTCACATGCCATTATTAAGCGTTGGTTTAAATTGTGCTTTAGGAGCTTCAATGATGCGCCCATATTTACAAATCTTAAATCAAGCTTGTACTTTTAATGTAAGTGCACATCCAAACGCAGGTTTGCCTAATGCTTTTGGTAAATATGATGAAACTCCGGAATTAATGGCAAATCAAATTAAAGAGTTTTTAGAGGAAGGTTTAGTAAATATTATTGGTGGCTGTTGTGGAACGACTCCGGATCATATTAAAGCGATAGCGGATTTAGCAGCAACCTACGAACCAAGAAAACAATTGTAGGGACAGAACATGTTCTTTCCCAATGTCTTTACCCAAAAATATAAATGCATAAAGAATGTCTGAATACAAAGGAACATTAAAACTATCAGGTCTCGAACCGCTAATAGTAACACCCGAAAGTAATTTCATCAATGTGGGTGAAAGAACAAATGTTACAGGATCAAGAGCTTTTTTAAGAATGATAAAAGAAGGAGATTTTGAAGCTGCAATTGCAGTAGCGAGAGATCAGGTAGAAGGAGGAGCTCAGATTATCGACATCAATATGGATGAAGGGATGATCGATGGGAAAGAAGCCATGGTTCGTTTTTTGAATTTAATTGCTGCTGAACCTGATATTTCACGTGTTCCAGTTATGATTGATAGTTCTAAATGGGAAATTATTGAGGCTGGATTAAAATGTATTCAAGGTAAAGGGGTTGTAAATTCTATTTCTTTAAAAGAAGGTGAAGATAATTTTATTCGTCAGGCTAAGATTGTTAAAAGATACGGAGCAGCTGTAATTATTATGGCTTTTGATGAGGAAGGGCAAGCTGATAGTTACGACAGAAGAATTGAGATTTGTAAACGTGCTTATGATATTTTAGTAAATGTTGTAAAGTTTCCCCAAGACGATATTATTTTCGATCCTAATATATTTCCGGTAGCTACTGGAATGGAGGAACATAATAATAATGCATTAGATTTTTTCAGAGCCACTAAATGGATAAGGGAAAATCTTCCAGGTGCTCATATTAGTGGAGGTGTTTCAAATGTGTCTTTTTCTTTTAGAGGAAACGATAAAGTTCGAGAAGCAATGCATTCTGCATTTTTGTACCATGCAATTCAAAATGGAATGGATATGGGTATCGTAAATCCAAGTATGTTGGAAGTTTATGATAATGTTGACAAAGAATTAATGGAATATGTTGAAGACGTTTTATTTAATAAACGTTCTGATGCTACTGAAAGATTGTTAGAATATGCCGACACTGTTACAGGGGAAGGTAAAAAACGTGAAATTGATTTATCTTGGAGAAATGTTCCCGTAAATGAACGTTTATCTTATGCGTTAGTAAAGGGATTAGTAGAATTTATTGATGAAGATGTTGAAGAGTGTCGTCAACAATATGCTCGTCCGATAGAGGTAATTGAAGGTCCTTTAATGGATGGGATGAATGTTGTTGGTGATTTATTTGGAAGTGGAAAAATGTTCTTGCCTCAGGTTGTTAAATCTGCACGTGTTATGAAAAAAGCGGTTGCATATTTATTACCTTTTATTGATGCTGAAAAAAATGGAGTCCAATCATTTTCTGGTAAAATTTTGATGGCAACTGTAAAAGGAGACGTACACGATATTGGTAAAAATATTGTAGGTGTAGTTTTAGCTTGTAATAATTATGAGATTATTGATATGGGCGTAATGGTTCCTGCGGATAAAATTATTCAAAAAGCGATTCAAGAAAATGTAGATATTATTGGGTTAAGTGGTTTAATAACACCTTCTTTAGACGAAATGGTAACTGTTGCTAAAGAAATGGAACGGGCAGGATTGTCAATTCCTTTAATGATTGGCGGTGCAACTACTTCTAAGGTTCATACAGCTGTAAAAATTGATCAAAATTTCACGAAAGATCAGGCCGTTCATGTTTTGGATGCTTCTAGGGCTGTAACGGTAGTAGAAAGTCTTTTAGGTATTCGAAAAGCTGATTTTGTTTCCAATGTAAAAACGGAATATGAAAAATTACGTGAACATTATGAGAAACATAAAAATGCAAAAAAATTACATACTATTGAGAAAGCAAGAGAAAACAAATTTCAAATTAAATGGAATCAGGAAGATATCTCAAATCCAATTAATTTAGGTGTTCAAAAATTTGTTTCTTATTCATTAGGAGAACTAGTGGATTACATCGACTGGACTCCTTTCTTCCAAACGTGGGAGTTGCATGGAAAATTTCCAAATATTTTAACAGATGAAGTTGTT
>CALPSU020000264.1 GCA_943326315.2 Chryseobacterium gleum | reverse complement strand
TATTCTGATGTTGTTGCTTACAAACCAGAGTTCGAAGAAACACAATTAAAAGTTACAGGTTCATTTTCTAAAGGAGGAAAAGTAAAAGGAGCAATTCCTGAAAAGAAAATTGCTGATGGAACGATTATCACTCCTATGTTGGTGAATAAAGATTTTAAAGTTATTTTAGAAAAAGATGCTTTTACTAGAGTAACTGAAAAAGGTTTTTCTTGTCAAATTAATTTTGATAAAGGAAAGTCTTTAGTTAAACCTACAGAATTAATAGAAAAGGATATTGCTGATTTAAAAGTTTGGTTAGCTTCAGCTCAATCAAATCCAAAAATTACAATCAAATCAATAAATGTTATTGGATATGCTTCGCCTGAGGGAGAAGTAGGTTCTAATGATACATTGTCAAATGAAAGAGCATCTGCTGCAAAATCAGCTATTTTAGGAGTTGCTTTAGGAGCTAAGAATGACAGGGTGAAAACGGAAATGTTTTCTATGTCAGGAAGAGGAGAAGATTTTGATGGATTCAAAAAAGAATTGGAAAAATCTACAATGAACAACGATGAAAAACAATTAATCATTAGAGTTCTTGAAATGCAAAAAGATCCTGTTACTCGTGAAACGGAAATGAGAAATATGGGTAAAACATTTACATTCCTTGAAGAAAATGTTTTTACTAAACTACGTCGTTCTGAAATTCAAGTTACTTATGACAAAAAAGGTTATTCGGATGAAGAATTAATGGCTCTTTCAGTTTCTCATCCAGATTCATTAAATTTAGAAGAATTATTGTTTACAGCTACTTTGACAAATGATTTAAATGAAAAATTAAGAATTTATGAAGTTGCAGAGAAAAATTTCGCATCTGATTATAGAACGTCAAACAATGTTGGAGCAATTTATTATATGCAAAACAAATTAGATGAAGCAAAATCTAAATTTGAAAAAGCTAATAGTACAAAAGAAAATGCTATTTCTAAAAATAACTTAGGCGCTGTTGCAGGAGTTAAAGGAGATAGAGTTGGGGCTCAAAAATTATTAGACGAAGCTAAAGGAGCTGGAACAGAAGTGAATTATAATCTTGGGATATTAAACGTTCAAGATGGCTTATATAATGATGCAGTTTCTAATTTTGGATCTGAAGCTTCTTTCAATAAAGCATTAGCTCAATTATTGAGTGCAACAGCTGCAGGAGCGGATGTTAAAACCTTAGATAATTCTGCAGATAAAGAAAGCGCACAAGGATTCTATTTAAGAGCTATTATTTCTGCTCGTCAAGACAATGTTGATGCTACTGTAAGTAACTTAAAAAATGCATTTGTTAAAGATGGTTCTTTCAAAGTTAAAGCATCAAAAGATAGAGAGTTTATTAAATATGCTGAAAATCCAATTTTCTCAGGTGCAGTTAAATAATTAAATATTTATAATCTTAAAAATCCCGATTTACTTTGTAAGTCGGGATTTTTTTATCCTATTTTTTTCGTTTAAATCATATATATTACCATTCATACTAAACATCATTGAGATCGATTTTATTATTCCTAAATTTGGTTACATAAATATTTAATTGTCATGTCAGAAAATAAAATACGTTTTGGAAGAATCTTTTGGCCAAGTCTAGTTGCGGCTTTAATAGTTTCAATAACTGGATCTATACTTTTTATATTAATTTCTATTGGTGTCATTAGTGGCTTTTCAGAAGTTGAAACATATTCTGTAAAGGATAAAACAATTTTACACATCACCCTTGATGGAGATATAGCAGAAATGAGTGATGCGAAATTTAATAAGTCGCAGTTAAATTTTGAAAATAAAATAGGTTTAAGTGATTTGTTGTATGGTTTTAAACATGCTGCTAAAGATGCTAAAATTAAAGGTGTTTTTATTGACATTAAAAAAGTGGATTGTGGTTATGCAGTTGCAGGTGAAATAAGAAATGCAATAAATGAATTTGAGAAAAGCGGAAAATTTGCAGTTGCTTATAATTCAGGAGAATATATTTCTCAAAAAGAATATTACATCGCTTCTGCGG
Organism: Chryseobacterium gleum; assembly: GCA_943326315.2. Lineage (GTDB taxonomy): Bacteria > Bacteroidota > Bacteroidia > Flavobacteriales_D > Crocinitomicaceae > CAIUKX01. Next base: position 1,920 of record CALPSU020000264.1, on the reverse strand, counting down.
CTAATGAGAATTATGGTTTCCCTACATCTACTATGGAATTTATTGGTTTGGGTGGTGAATTGATGTTCTTTAAAAACACATTGGATAAACTTGATGTTGAAGTGCAAGTTATAAGAGGTAAAAATAATGATTTTAAAAGTGCAGTTGAACCTTTCTTTAGAGAAAACATGAGTGATTCTAGCCGAGTTCAAATTGAACGTTATTTGACTAGTATTTGGTCAGATATTAGGAATGATATTTCAAAAGACAGAAAAATTACTTCTGAAAAATTAAATTTGTTGGCTGAAAACGCATCCATTCATCGAGTAGAAGAAGCGGTTACTTATAAATTAATTGATGCTGTAAAATATAGAGATGAAGTAATTGATATTTTAAGAAAAAAAGCAGGTATTAAATCTAGTGAAGATTTGCAATTACAAGCATTTGAAAAATATTCAAAAAAGAAATTTTACCAAGACCAAACTATAGTTAAAGAAGATAATCCTAATATCGCTGTTATTCTAGCTGAAGGTGAAATTTCAACTGATGGAGATGGAATGACTTCAAAAGAAATTTGTAAACTATTTCAAGATGTACGTAAAAATAAGACTATAAAAACAGTTGTTTTTAGAATAAATAGTCCTGGAGGAAGTGCATTAGCGAGTGATGAAATCTGGAGAGAAGTTAAGTTAACGAATAAGGTTAAAAAAGTTATTGTTTCTATGGGAGATGTAGCAGCTTCTGGAGGATATTATGTGGCAGCGCCAGCAACAGCAATATTTGCAGAGCCGAGTACAATTACCGGATCCATTGGTGTTTTTGGAGTTATTCCTTATGTAGGTAAAATGTTGACTAATAAGTTGGGATTAACATTTGATCGAGCGTCTACAAACAAACATTCTATTATGTCCTTGAATCGTAAATTAACGGATGAAGAAATAGCAATTATTCAGGGTGAAGTGGATGAGATTTACTTGGATTTCTTAGAGCGCGTAGCTGAAGGTAGAGGAATGACAACGGATCAAGTCAATACTGTTGCTAGAGGAAGGGTTTGGACAGGCAGAGATGCTTTAAGGATTGGTTTAGTAGATAAATTAGGTGGAATTTCTGACGCAATAGAATATGCAGCTATAAAATCAAATATTAAAAACAAGAAAGTACTTTATTATCCTTTTAAAGAAGAAGATCCATTTTCTGCTTTGATAGAAAAATTTGAGGAAGAAACTTCTTCTTTTTCAAAAGGTTCGACAGTTGAAATACCAGAAGCTCTGCTTGATTATTATAAACAATTGAAAAGTTTAGAAACTAATTCAGGTATTCAAATGCGTTTACCTTATCAAATCGATATTCGATAACAACTTGGGATTCTAAAGAAAGACGTTTATATTTACAAAACAATTGTGTTTTAATGAAACGTTTTTTTTGGAGATTATTACTTTTTATTGTTCCAGTTTTTCTTCTGTTTTTATTTACAGAATATAAACTTCGAACAATAGATAGTCGTTATCTTCAAAAGAGAGATGGGTTACTTATTAATAGGGATAGTATTGAGATATTAGTTCTGGGAAATTCTCATGCTGATGACGGAATAAACCCTATTTTTTTTTCGAAGTTTACATATAATTTAGCAAATAGCTCTCAGACTCTTTTGTATGATGATTTAATAGTTCGAAAATATCTCCCGCTACTTTCAAAATTGAAATATGCTTTGATAAGTTTAGATTATCATTCATTATATTTAGATATTCCTGAAGATAGAGATTTTTTGTATGATTATTATTACGACATTAATATTAAAAATAAAATTTTTTTAAAGGAGCAATTCTCTTTTTTCTTCTTTGTTTATTCCCCTACTATAGCAATTGATTTAATATGTAAAAGCACTAATTATAAATTAAATAAGGGATGGGAAGGTACTTCTAATAATTCAATTGATGAATT
>CALPSU020000263.1 GCA_943326315.2 Chryseobacterium gleum | reverse complement strand
TCTGTTTTTCCTTATTTTTACAACATGAATGAAAAAATAAAGAAAGGTATAGCTATACTTGGATCAACTGGTTCAATTGGTACACAAGCCTTGGAAGTTATCGAATCTTACCCTGATATTTTTGATCTACAGGTCATTACAGCTCATTCAAATGCTGATTTACTGATCGAACAAGCAATTAAACATCAGCCGAATACAGTTGTCATTGGAGATGAATCCTTGTATGAAAAAGTAAAACAAGCCCTTTGGGATTATGATATTACTGTTTATACTGGCGAACAATCTTTATCTCAAGTAGTTGAATTTCAAGAAGTCCATACAGTACTTACCGCATTAGTTGGTTATGCTGGTTTAAAGCCAACATTAGCAGCAATTAATGCAAAAAAAACTATTGCTTTAGCAAACAAAGAAACATTGGTTTGCGCAGGAGAATTAGTTACCAAACTAGCACGTGAAAATGGTGTAAATATTTATCCTGTAGATTCTGAACATTCTGCAATTTTTCAATGTTTGGTAGGTGAATTTCACAACAAAATAGAAAAAATATATCTTACAGCTTCAGGTGGACCTTTCAGAGGATGGTCGACTGAACAATTAGAAAATGTTACCTTAGCTCAAGCCCTAAAACATCCAAATTGGGCAATGGGAGCAAAAATAACGATTGATTCAGCTACAATGATGAATAAAGGGTTGGAAGTTATTGAAGCGAAATGGTTGTTCAATTTAAAAGCAGATCAAATTGATGTAATTGTGCACCCTCAATCAATCGTTCATTCTTTAGTTCAATTTGAAGATGGAAGCATGAAAGCACAGATGGGTTTGCCAGATATGAAATTACCTATTCAATTCGCACTAACATATCCTGATCGTTTGAAAACAGATTTCCCGAGATTCAATTTTATGGATTATCCTCAATTAACCTTCGAAAAAGCGGATAAAGAAACCTTCAAAAATCTTGATTTAGCTTATAAAGCAATGGAAATGGAAGGTACAGCTGCTTGTATATTAAATGCAGCAAATGAAGTGGCTGTAGATGCTTTTTTAAATGAAAAAATTAGTTTTTTAGAGATCGCACGGATTAATGAAGAAACATTAAATCATTGCAAGTGTATTTCTAAACCTAAATATGAAGACTTTGTTGAAAGCGATCGTGAAGCTAGAGTTTTTGCTAGATCTTTGATTCACAATAAAATTCATTAACAAACGTTGACTACCTATCCAAATTAAAAAATTGATTAAATTCGCAGGTATACTAAAAAATCTATGGAACAAGAACATACAGAAATAGAACAAGAAAGACAAAATTTACTACTTTTCATTTGGAAAAAACGCAAGACAATAATGCTTGTTACTGGAATTGCAACGGTTGCAGCTTTAGTTATGGCTATGTTAATGAAACCTTTATTTCTTTCTACAGCAATTGTTTTTCCAGCTGCAACAAGTTCTGTTTCTTTTTCTGAACAAAGAAATGCAAAAGCATCTTCCATGGATTTTGGAGAAGAAGAACAAGCGGAACAATTGGTTCAAATTCTTCAATCTTCCCGAATTCGTGAAAAAGTAATAAATCAATTTGGGTTGATGAAACATTACGGTATAGATTCTACCGATGTAAATAAGAATTTCAAAATGATGAAAGAATACGAAGGACATATAAATTTCATTCGTACCCGTTATGGTTCTATTCAGATTGATGTTTTGGATGAAAAACCTGAATTAGCTGCAGAAATTGCTAATAAAATAGTTGACTTAATCGATACGGTTAAAAACAGCATGATTACTGAACGAACTATGCCAGCTTTCGAAGTAAATAAACGTAAAAGAGATTTATTGGATCAAGATTTAAAAACAATATTAGTTCAATTGGATAGTCTTGCTGAAAAAGGAGTTATTTCGATTGAAGGAAGAACCAACTTATATACAGCTTTTGTTGAAGCAAAATCAGCGCAAGACAGAGAATTCTTGAAAAAGCAAATTGACGTAAATCTATTATACGGTGCTCGATTCGATGGATTAGAGCAAATGCGTGATGAGAAAATCGTGAAATTAGAGAAATTCTTAGATTCATACGAACAAGCTGAATCAGATGCGTATGCTAATTTCACCCATAAATTTATCGTTGAAAGAGCAGTTGTTGCAGATAAAAAAGACAAGCCAAAAAGATTAATTATCGTTCTTTTAGCAATGATGGGAACTTTCGTATTCATGGTGTTTTTACTTTTGATAAACGAAAAATTTCAGCAATTAAAAAAACAAGCTTAGTAAACTCTAAATTTTGTTTAAAAAAAACAGCATAATTTTCTCATTAGGAGCAATATATATTCTCCTTACTCTTTATTTCGTTTGGAATGATCAAGCTTATTTGTCGCTTGCCTCAATAGGATTAATATCAATTTATGCTGCTGTTTTTTACACAGATGTAACGTTTCTTGCAATCGCATTTTTAACACCTCTTTCAATAAATATCGAAGAATATACCCAAAGTTTTGGTTTATATATACCAACCGAACCTTTGCTATTTGGGATGATGATTTTACTTTTAATGATGAACATTCGGAAAAAATTATTTCCAGTGGATGTTTGGAAAAATCCTATTATTTGGGCAGTTACTTTTTATGTTTTCTGGATCTTTGTCACTTCTATAACGAGTTCGTCGCCAATCACTTCCTTTAAGTTTTTACTTGCAAGATTATGGTTTATGGTACCATTGCTATTATACGGTCCAGTTGTTTTTAAAAAGCTAAAAAACATTCGATTATTCATCTGGTTATATGTTATAGGAATGATGCTAGTGATCACATACACCGTTCTCGTACATGCGACTTATAGCTTCGGAGAAAAAGAAGGACATTGGGTTATGTGGCCATTTTTTAAAGATCATACTATTTATGGGGCAATGGTTGCGTTCACTGTGCCAATGGTATTTGGATTGTATTTTTCAAAAAAACATTCACCTCTTATTCAGGCTATACTCCTATTTTTTATTGTTTTAAACTTAACAGGATTATATTTTTCTTATACTCGTGCAGCATGGCTGAGTGTTATAGCAGCAGTTGGGGTTTGGGCATTAATTCATTTTAGAGTTAAATTATCTATACTTTTAGGGATTGCAGCTGTTATTGCCATTTCACTTTTCTTGTCATGGGATGCAATACAAATTGATATGGCCCGAAATAAATCTGAACATACAACGGAAGATTTCGGTAAAAAATTAGAAAGCGCAACCAATGTAACAACCGATGCTTCAAATTTAGAACGTTTGAATCGTTGGTCTTGTGCAATTAGTATGTTTGAAGATAGACCATTTTTCGGATATGGTCCAGGCACTTATGCATTTGAATACGCACGTTTTCAAGAACCAGAAAATTTAACCATTATCTCAACAAATTTTGGCGATGCAGGAAATGCACACAGTGAGTTTTTAGGTCCAATGGCTGAAATGGGTTTTATGGGCTTAATTGCAATGTTATTGATTGTTACAGCTATTTTCTATAAAGGGATAACACTCTATTATAAATGGCCCGAAACGGACTCAGAAATGAAAACCTTAATTTTGATGATGATTCTTTCATTGGTAACCTATTTCGTTCACGCTTTCTTGAATAATTTCTTGGATACCGATAAAGCAGCCGTCCCAATTTGGGGATTTTGTGCGTGTTTTATTGCGTTGGAGATGAGATTGAAGAAAGTTTAATCTTCACTTTTAAATCCAATTTGTTTGCGTTCGGTTTGTTGTTTTATTTGGTTATCCTTTTTTAATAAATAGTTGATTGCCTCGAAGATATCGTCGAACTTTAGACTGAGCTAAGGTCGAAATGTGTTTGTCGTACTTTGTTTCAATCTTTTTTAGTTGGGTTGATAGTTCTAAATAGTTATTAGCAAACTCTTTAAGTTTTAAGAAAGCATCTATAATTGCAATATTTACAGCAATTGCTTTTTTAGATTTGAGA
>CALPSU020000262.1 GCA_943326315.2 Chryseobacterium gleum | reverse complement strand
GTGGAGTCGGAGGGGATCGAACCCTCGTCCAAACGACGAATTAACAAGCTTTCTACATGTTTATTTCTTGATTAATTTTCGATCACTACCACGAGCAAGAACACCCAAAATAGCAACTTATCTTCTTGTATTTTCATCGTTACCACGAAGCGGAGTAACGCTTATTCCAAAATTTTGAACTCCCGATTTCCAAACCTAATGGACAGAGGTTTGAAGGAAGTACCCGTTCCGCTTACTATACTTCAGCTGGAATAAAGCTTAATTTGTCTAACAAATTAGGCAGCAAGTGCGTATGACGTGTTGTCAATTAAAGTTTGAGACAAGTTATTAAAGAGCTTCACCTCAACGCTCTACATGCTTACACTTGACAATCGCTATCGCTGTCAAATCCAATACGACCCCAAAGAACTAGTTGCAAATATAGGTAATAATAGGTTCTAATCAAGGTAAAAAAATCACAATTAGAGTTAAATAAAAAAAACCTATCTAAATTAATAAATAGGTTTTAAAAATTATATATAAAAAGTTAATTAATAATCATCTTCTCCGTCATCTTCAAATTGAATATTCTTTTTTCCTGCATTAGGTTTCCAATCATCCATATCATCATCAAGATCATAACGAGGAGTTTTACCACTTTTTTTGTAAGCTTCCATTGAACCGTTTTTTTTCTTTTTAGGCTCGCTTTTGTTTTTATCAATAACCTTAGTAAAAGAAGTGGTAGGTTTAATAATGTCTTCTGGAGTCAAATTTGGAGTAGATGGTCTAGAATCCGTTCTCTGAAAAGGTTTACGTTCTCCTGAACCTGCAAATGGAGGTCTAGCACCTGGAGCAGGTCTGCTTTCTCTAGGTTCTGCTTCTTTTACAGAGATAGGGCGACCATTCATGTCTGAATTATCTAGAGCAGAAATAGCATTTCTAGCTTCAGAAGCATCATTCATTTCAACAAAACCAAATCCTCTTGATTTACCTGTTTCTCGATCCATAGCTACGGAAGCTTTTAAAACAGTTCCGAACTCGCTAAAAGCGTTCTTTAATTGGTCACTAGTAACACCAAAGTCTAATTTGGCCACAAAAATACTTGTCATAATCTTAAAAATAGCACCGGTCTCCCGTATGTATCAATGTTTAAATAATTAATTATCAGTCACGAAAATAAACAATTTTTAAATACAAGCAAATTTCAAAATAACTTTTTCTTGAAAAATATTATTTTTTAAGAAAATAGAGTAAAAAATCAAGTTAAGAAGTTTGAAATGGCTGCCTATGCAGAAGTGATCGACTCAACGTTAATTCATCTGCATATTGCAACTCAGAACCCACCGAAACTCCTCTAGATAAAGATGTTACTTCGATTGAAAAAGGAGATATTTTTTTAAATAGATAGTAATTTGTTGTATCACCTTCCATCGTTGCACTCAATGCAAATATTATTTCGCAAATATTTCCATTTTTAATTTTTTCAATTAAGGTCGGTATATTTAAGTCACTTGGTCCAATTCCATCCATTGGTGAAATTATCCCTCCTAAAACATGATATATTCCTGAGTATGATTCGGTAGCCTCAATTGCTAAAACATCTCTGATATCTTCAACAATACAAATTTGATTTTTATTTCTCTTTGGATTTGAACAAATTGTACAAATATCAAGATCTGAAACATTTCCACATGAAGAACATTTTTTAACATTTAACTTCATGGAAGTAAAAGAATTTGAAAAACGATTAATTTCATCCTCAGATCTACTTAAAAGATTTAACACTAATCTAAGTGCTGTTCTTTTTCCGATCCCAGGAAGCGATGATAGTTGTTCAACGGCTTCTTCGATATGTTTTGAAGGAATATTCATAAAGCAAAAGTAAAAAACACAAGCGGTAATCTTTAAATTTAAATCTGTTTTTTTTAAACAATTATAATTATGATTTAAAATATTATTTTTGCAAAATATGGTAAATGAAAAAATAGCTTTCGACTTTCTAGGTCTTCATTTGTTAGAACCTATGGCATTAATTACTAATTGGATGATGTCTGTATTTAGTTTTTACGCATACTTCCATTTGAGGAATTCTTCAAAACTAGATGTTGTATATTGGAAGAATTTCTTTCTATGTTTTGCTATTTCAACTTTTTTTGGAGGGATTGGTCATTTATTCTTTAATTATTTCGGAATTCCAGGTAAATTCCCTAATTGGATTTTAGGTGTTTTATCTGGTTATTATGCGGGTAACGCAATAATTTTTCATATTGAAAATGAAGTTAAAAAGAATAGATATAAACTTTTTATAATATTTAAAGGTTTGGTTTTTATATGTTTAGCAATTTTCACATTCAAGTTTGTTTTTATAGCAATTGACGCAATAATTACATATGTCGTTTTTTGCGGTTTTTTAGCTTATTCCTTATACAAAAAAGGAATTATTGAATTGAAATATATGATTTATGGGGTTTTAACTTGTATTCCATCCATTTTCATTTTCTTTTTTAAGATTAATCCTCATCGTTGGCTAAACAAGGATGATTTAAGTCACTTTTTAATGTTGGCTTGTATTATATACTTTTATATAGGTGCTAAAAAACGACTTGAAAAAATTTCTTAAAATCAAATGAATCCTTTAGCGTCTTTTTGATACATTATCAAAAGAATTCTTAATATTGTGATATGGCAAATAAGGAAGTGAACATACGAAATAAGAGAGCACGTTTTGAATATCAATTATTTGATATTTATTCTGCTGGTATGCAGCTATGTGGAACTGAAATTAAAAGTATTCGTAGCAGTAAAGCAAGTATACTAGAAGCCTTTTGTATTTTTAGTAATGGTGAAGTTTGGATTAGAAACATGTCTATTACTGAGTATGAAAATGGATCTTTCTATAATCACAAACCTAAATCAGACAGGAAATTACTTTTAAACAAAAAGGAAATAAATAAAATCGAGCGTTTTTTAAAAGTAAAAGGGAATACAATTGTTCCTTTAAAGTTATACTTAAATGAGAAAGGCTGGGCTAAAATTGACATAGCTTGTGCTCAAGGTAAGAAAACGCATGATAAAAGAAATGATTTAAAAGAAGCTGACGATAAAAGAGATATGGATAGGATTAAGAAGATTAAAGGCTGATTATTTTCCCATTATCAATTCCACTGTTTTCAACCTGTTTATTTTACCAGATTCAGATCTTATAAATTCTGAAATATAAATAATCTCTTTAGGGTATTCATATTTAGAAACTAGTTTTTGAATACTTACCTTATTAATTCTTAAATCGTCAATTCCTTCAATAAAAAGAACTACTTTTTGACCTAGAACTTCATCTTTCATTCCGTGAATAAAAAAAGGATTTGATAAGAGAGTATTTAGTTTATTTTCAACTAATTCAGGCTGGATTTTCACTCCTCCAGAATTAATAACAAAATCCTTTCTTCCAATCCATTTAAAGTGCTTTTTATCAATTAATTCAATAATATCATTTGTTTCAATTGATGAATCTAATAATAACGCAGATTCTATAATTAATGCGTTTTCTTTTTGAGAGAATACAACATCTCCTAAAGCAGTGAAAAAGTTTTCGGTTTCGAAGCCAATTTTCCTCATCGCAACATGAGAAATTGTTTCAGTCATACCGAAAGTATGAAAAACGGTTGTTTTATTTTTTTTAAGATTAATTATCAATTCTTCAGAAATATCACCTCCACCAACAATAATGTTTCTAGATTTTTTTAATTTCTCAGGGAAATTTTCCAGCGTTTTTTTAAGTTGTAATGGTACAATTGCTATAAAATCAATGTCATTATTTAGGTATTTAAAAGGATTCGAATCAATTTTAATAATAATTAAATTAAGTTTTAAAACAATAGACCTAACGATCATCATTTTACCTGCAATAGTGTTAGGGGATAAGCATAAAACAGCTTTATCACCAGCTTTTAAGTCAAAAAAAGCGCCTGTCATTTTTGCCGATTCAATCAT
>CALPSU020000261.1 GCA_943326315.2 Chryseobacterium gleum | reverse complement strand
CAAAAGATAATTGGAATAAAATGGAAATTATATAATAAAAACTCACAGAGAAATACTTTTTTATCCATACAAGATTTCAATAGTAATTTAATACCAGCACCTCAAAATAATTTCAACCCCTGATTGCTATTTAATCCAAAAAATCATTTCTTTTTCTAACTTTACAAAATCAAATACGGATCATTCGGTCGCTGTATGTTACTTTAAATTAAGAAAAAATGAGTATTGAAAAAGATTTATTAGCTAGAAGTGGTTCTAAATGTGAATTATGTGGATCAGAAAATGAGTTAACAAGTTATGAAGTAGCACCGATACAAAATAATGGTCGAGTAGATGATTTTATTTCAGTTTGTGGAACGTGTAAGGGGCAAATTGAAAATCCTGAAATTGTAGATGCAAATCATTGGAGATGTTTGAATGATAGTATGTGGAGTGAAGTTCCAGCAGTTCAAGTAATGGCTTGGAGAATGTTACAAAGATTAAAATCTGAAGGATGGCCTCAAGATTTATTAGATATGCTTTATTTAGAAGATGATACATTAACTTGGGCTAAAGCCACAGGTGAAGGAGAAGATAAGGAAGCGGAAGCTGTTCATAGAGATTGTAACGGTGTTAAATTGGAACAAGGTGATTCTGTTGTTGTAATTAAAGATTTAAACGTAAAGGGTGGTGGTTTTACAGCTAAGAGAGGAACTGCTGTAAGAAATATTATTTTGGTTCATGATAATCCTTTACATATCGAAGGAAGAGTGAATAATCAAATGATTGTTTTGTTGACTGAATATGTAAAGAAATCCTAATTTTTTAGGTGAAATATTTAAAGCCTTCATTTTTCAATGAAGGCTTTTTTATTGAGTTCATTTTGTTGAATTTGATTACAAACTTCAGAAAGTATCGAAACAACATCCAATATTAAGCTTTCAAATTCTTTTTTATTTTTTTGCAATACATTGAATGATTCTATTTTTAATATTTTTTCTTTCAAGTTGATAATTTTTAAATTATCAACCATAGGTTTTATTTTATGCGCTATTTTTTTGACATCGTTGTATTTTTTTTCTTTAATTGCGATGTTTACTTTAGCAATGTTAAGAGGCATTTCTTTTATGAAAAGATTTAGCATTTTCATAATAAATTCGGTGTCACCTCGACTAATTTCTTTTAATATTGATAAATCATAAAGTTTTTCATTACTTAGATTAAGTGTTTCTTTATGTTTGGTAATTACCTCATTTATAACTCGAATGAATTTTTCTTCCTTACATGGTTTAGTAATATATCCATTCATTCCTTCATTTAAGCATTTATCAATTTTAGATTGAAATGCATTTGCTGAGATTGCAATAATTGGGGCGTTTGATAAACGATTTTTTCTTATTATTTTAGTTGTCTCCAAGCCTCCCATAATTGGCATTTGTAAATCCATTAAAATTAAATCAAAATCAGAATTTTTTAGAATTTCAAGTGCCATTTTTCCATTTTCTGCTTCTGTAATTTTTGGTTCGTAAATTTTTAATAAATTCGTAATTACCAACCTATTCATTTCATTGTCTTCAACAATCAGAATTTTTATATTTTTTAATGAAGAAGTTATTTCGTTGTTTTTATCAATTATTTCCTGATTTTTTTCTGAAATTGGAAATTTAAGTTTAAGTTTTACTTCTGTTCCAATATTTTTTTCACTTACAAGCTCTATGCTGCCATTCATGAGCTCAATTAGCTGTTTTGAGATTGCCATACCTAATCCAGTTCCTCCGTATCTTCTAGAACTTGAAACATCTTCTTGATTGAATTTTGTATAGATGTTTTGAATAAATGATGCATTCATTCCTATTCCTGTATCTTTAATTAAAATTTCAATCGATTGTGTTTTTTTGCTTAATTTCAACTGATTGCATTCTATTGTGACACCTCCGATTTTAGTGAATTTTATAGCGTTTCCAATTATATTTATAAGTATTTGTCTAAGTCTAGATTCGTCAATAATTAAATTTGATTTTATTTTTGGGTCTGTTGTAAGAGTCAAAAATAATTTTTTCTCAATTAATTGATTTTCTATAATTTTTACAACATCAGCAAGTAACTTTTTAAGATCCGTTTCTTTCGTTTCTAATTTTAACTCTTCCGCTTCAATTTTGGATATATCTAAAATATTATTTACGATAGAAAGTAAATGGTCGGAAGCAGTTTGTGCACTTGTAACATATGCCAATTGTTGAGATGAGATTTTTTCTTTATTTAGTTGACTAATCATCCCAATAATTCCGTTCAGAGGAGTCCTTATTTCGTGACTCATATTTGCTAAAAATGCTTCTTTAGCGATTGAAGCTGCTTTTGCAGATGCTAGAGCAGATTCAAGTTCTTTTTTAAGTTTTTTTTGATTTGTAATGTCCAAATGAATTCCTATTGAGCCGATCATTTTACCTGAATTATCATATTTAGGACTACCACTTATTAACCACCATTTATATTCTTTTTGTTTATTAAGTACTAAGAGTTCATAACCATCAGAAACGCCTTGTTCTCTTTTTTTATTTATCTCAATACTAGATGGTAAATTGTTTTGGTCAATAAATAATGAAGCTGCATTTTTACCTTTTAATTCTTCTAGAGTATATCCAGAAATATCCGTAAAACTTTGGTTGCAAAATTCTATGTTTTCATTTAAATCTACCTCTAGTAGACCTAGATTCATATTGGCAATAATATTTTGATATTTTTCTTCTTGCAGTTTTAACTGATATTCATTTTTTTTACGTACAGTGATATCTCTTGAATTCGCAATTATATATCCTTTTTGATCAATTTGAAAGTAATTTACAAATACTTCAACATAAAATTTTTCACCTGTCAATATATTTATGTTTTCACCTTCTATTAATAATTGAGTTGATTTTTTTAATTCTTCAACATGTTTATTCCAGTCATTGACGTCGGATAATGTTGTCTCAAATTGACGAATATTATATTCATTACATCGATCTATTTGAATGCCTAATCTTTCACTTGAAGTATTGTTTATATAAATTAAATTTCCTTCTTCATCCGAAACCTGAATTGAGTCTGATGAATTATTGATTAGATTTCTAAAAAGTTTTAATTGTTTATTGTTTTGAGTGATTTTTAACTTCTGTTCATTGACTTTATCTAAAGACTCTTTTAATTCTATATTTGATTTTTCATTTTGTTTTAAAAGTTGAAGCAAATCACTTATTGGATCATGAATTGCAAAGTCACTAATTGTTAAATTATTTTCAATTAATTGATCCGCATTATTAAACATGGGTGAGCCCAAAAAAATATATTTATTTTCAGTTTTTATTTTCTCAAATTGTCCTTTAAATTTTATTTTTTCATTCTTATTATTACTTATAATAATTAGTTTGCCAATAATTGCGTCAAAATTGTTTTTAATGTTTTCATTTTCTGTTGGTTGATTGAATTTCCAATTTTCAAAAAATGATTCATTTATAATTTCATCCGAAAATAGAATCGACATACTTCTACCGTAAGATTCTAATTTTAAATCCTTAGAAAGTAGAATGTAAAAAGGAAAAAGATGACTAAGTTCTTTTATACTTATTGATATATTTGAGTTTTGATTTATTCCCATTTTTTTCTTCAAAATTAGAGATTACTAATTCTTCAATTGCTTTATTTATTCTATTGAATAAACTTTTAAATTTTAATATCTCCCGATTTAATTAAGTTGTAAATAGTTGATTTCCCAATCTTTAAATTTTTTGAAGCTTCTATTACATTATTGTTTGTTGATTTTAATTGCTGTTTAATTATTTCTATAGTACATTCTTTTAATGTCCTATTATTCAGAACAAATAGTTCTTCTTTGGGTATGCTATTAAAGATTATATCAGATTCATTTATTTCGTCGGTATCACAAAGTACACATGCAAGTTCTACGGTTGATTTTAATTCTCTAATGTTTCCAGGATAATTGTAAGCAAGTATTTT
>CALPSU020000260.1 GCA_943326315.2 Chryseobacterium gleum | reverse complement strand
ATCTGTATTCATAATTTTCCTATTATTCTATAATTACCAACTTGCTTTCTTTACTCCTGGGATTTTCCCAGACAATGCCATTTCACGGAAAGTTACCCTAGAAATACCAAATTGTCTCATATATCCTCTAGGACGTCCAGTTAAACCACAACGATTGTGTAAACGGATTTTTGAGCCATTAACAGGCATTTTCTGGATAGCTATCATAGCATCCCATTTAGCAGCAATGATATCTTCAGATGTACTAGTTGACTTCAAAATCGTAGTCAATTCTTCACGTTTCTTAGCATATCTAGCTACACATTTTTCTCTTTTGCGCTCACGCGCTTTCATTGATTCTTTAGCCATTTCTCCTTATTTTTTAATGAATGGGAAACCAAATGCATCTAACAACGCTTTACCTTCTTCATCATTTTCAGCAGTTGTAACAAAAGTAATATCCATTCCAAGAATTTTATTTACTTTATCAATATCAATCTCTGGAAAAATGATGTGTTCCTTAACTCCTAAGTTGAAGTTACCTCTTCCATCAAATCCTTTTGAATTGATACCTTTAAAATCTCTAGTTCTTGGCAAAGCTACGGAAATAAAACGATCTAAAAAATCATACATTTTATCACCTCGCAAAGTAACCTTCGTTCCAATAGGCATTCCTTTTCTTAATTTGAAATTGGAGATATCTTTTTTAGATACAGTTTGAACTGCTTTTTGACCAGCAATTCTTGTTAAATCTAAAACAGCGTTATCAATCAATTTTTTATCCGCTACCGCATCACCCATTCCTTGGCTTAATACGATTTTTTGCAATCTCGGTACTTTCATTACTGTTTTGTAACCGAATTTTTCAGTTAATCCAGAAATAATTTCCTGAGAATACTTTTCTTTAAGTCTTGGTGTGTAAGTCATTATTTGATCTCCTCCCCCGATTTTTTAGAATAACGAACTAATTTTCCTTTATCGTTCATTTTACGACCGATGCGAGTAGCAACACCGTTATGAACTACCATAAGGTTTGAAATATGAATTGCAGCTTCACGCTCTACAATTCCACCTTGAGGATCTTTTGCACTTGGCTTAGTGTGACGTTTAATCATGTTCACACCTTCAACCACTGCACGCAATTTTTTCTTGTCAATCGCAAGGATTTTTCCTTCTTGACCAAGTGATTCACCGCTTAAAACTTTAACGGTATCACCTACTTTAATATGTAACTTCTGTTGCATAATTTACTTTTTTTAAAGTACTTCGGGAGCCAAAGATACAATTTTCATATAATTGTTCTCTCTTAACTCACGAGCTACAGGTCCAAAAATACGAGTTCCTCTAATCTCACCTGCTTGATTTAAGATAACGCAAGCGTTATCATCAAAACGAATATAAGATCCATCAGCACGACGAATTTCCTTTCTTGTTCTTACGATTACCGCCTTGGCTACCTGTCCTTTTTTAACGGCACCAGAGGGCGTTGCACTTTTGATAGCTACGACAATTTTGTCTCCAACTGAAGCATAACGACGTTTTGTTCCACCTAATACGCGGATACACAAAACTTCTTTTGCTCCTGAATTATCAGCTACTGCTAGTCTTGATTCTTGTTGTATCATTACTACAAATTATTTTGCTCGTTCAATAACTTCTACTAGTCTCCAATTCTTTGACTTAGACAAAGGTCTAGTCTCCATAATTTTCACTGTATCTCCTTCATGACAATCATTATTCTCATCATGAGCTACAAATTTAGTAGTTTTTTTGACAAACTTACCATACTTAGGGTGTTTTACTTTTCTTTCTACAGAAACTACGATAGATTTATCCATCTTATCGCTAGCAACTATCCCTATACGTTCTTTTCTTAAATTACGCTTTTCCATATCAAGCTTATACTAAATTTAACAGGCAATTAAGCCTGCACTTCACGTTTTGTTAATTCAGTACTTAATCTTGCGACTATTTTACGTACTTTTTGAATCTGTATTGGATTTTCCAATGGCGCAACACTATGAGTTAATTTTAACTTAGTTAATTGCTCTGAAAAATAAACTACACGACCCTTTAAATCTTCAACCGAAAGTTTTGTGATTTCTTGCATCTTCATAATCTTCCTATTTTTCAGGTATAACATAATCGTTGCGAACAACGAATTTACATTTCACTGGCATTTTTTGAGCTGCCAAACGAAGAGCTTCTTTTGCCGTTTCGTAAGATACACCATCCGCTTCAAAAATGATGCGTCCAGGTTTAACAACTGCTACCCAGTGACTTGGAGCTCCCTTTCCTTTACCCATTCGAACCTCTGCAGGCTTAGACGTAACAGGTTTGTCAGGGAAAATTCTAATCCACACTTTACCTTCACGCTTCATATATCTAGTAACTGCGATACGAGAAGCTTCAATTTGACGTGAAGTAATCCATGCTGGCTCCAAAGTTTTAAGTCCAAAAGAACCGAAAGCAACTGTACTACCTCTATGAGCAATACCTCTATTTCGTCCTTTTTGTACTCTTCTAAATTTACTTCTTTTTGGCTGTAACATCTTTTAAAAATTTTACTGTCCTAAATTATTTTTTCTTTCTTTTATTCCCCATTGGTTTACGTCCTGCTCCAACTCCTGGCTTCCCTGGAGTAGATGCTGACATTCCAATATTAGGAGAAAGGTCACGTTTTCCATACACTTCACCTTTACATATCCACACTTTGATACCTAATCGGCCATAAGTTGTATGAGCTTCTGCAAGCGCATAATCAATGTCAGCTCTGAACGTATGTAACGGAGTACGTCCATCCTTGTACATCTCTGAACGAGCCATTTCTGCACCATTAACACGTCCGGAAATCTTACATTTGATTCCTTCAGCACCCATTCGCATAGTACTCGCAATAGACATTTTAATTGCTCTTCTAAAAGAAATTCTAGCTTCAATTTGACGAGCAATACCATCAGCAACTAAACGAGCATCCAATTCTGGACGTTTAACCTCGAAAATATTGATTTGGATATCTTTTTTAGTTATTTTCTTTAACTCTTCTTTCAGTTTATCAACTTCTTGACCACCTTTACCGATAATTACACCTGGACGCGCAGTATTAATTGTTACAGTAACAAGTTTTAATGTACGTTCAATTATAATTTTTGCAATATTAGCTCTAGATAGACGAGCACTTAAATATCTACGGATTTTATCATCTTCTACAATTTTATCTTTGTAGTCATTTCCTCCGTACCAATTTGACTCCCATCCGTGGATGAAGCCAAGTCTGTTTCCTATTGGATTTGCTTTTTGTCCCATCTTATGCTACCTTAATTGCACCATCAACTGTAATGGTAACGTGATTTGATCTTTTTCTTACTCTGTGAGCTCTACCTTGCGGAGCTGGTTGAATTCTTTTCAACATTGCGCCACCACCAACTTCAATTGATTTAACAACTAAAGTTTCTTCTTCTATACTTTTATCTTCATTTTTAGTTTCCCAATTAGCAATTGCTGAACGCAATAACTTTGCTAAACTAACTGAAGCATTTTTAGAATTATGGTTCAAAATGTTTAAAGCTTTATTTACCTCAACACCTCTTACAAGATCAGCTACTAATCTCATTTTTCTTGGAGCAATTGGAGAATCATTTAATTTAGCGAAGGCCAATGTAGTCCTTGCTTCTTTAATATTCTCTGCTCTCAATCTTTTTCTAGCACCCATACTATTTGCTATTAAGTTCTATCTTTTTTTATCTTTCTTATTACCACCATGACCACGGAAGTTACGAGTTGGAGAAAATTCCCCCAATTTATGACCAACCATGTTCTCTGTAGCGAAAACAGGAATAAATTTATTCCCATTATGAACAGCGAATGTCAACCCAACAAAGTCAGGTGTGATAGTAGAAGCGCGAGACCAAGTTTTGATCACTGCTTTGCTTTCTGATGCTTTTGCATTATCCACACGTATCATTAATTTATAATGTACAAACGGTGGTTTCTTCAACGAACGACTCATAT
>CALPSU020000259.1 GCA_943326315.2 Chryseobacterium gleum | reverse complement strand
CAACCATTTGCATCTTTTATATTTACATTATAACCTCCCGCAGGTATTCCTGATAAATCTTGGGTAGTAATTGAATTATATGACCAATTATAAGAATAAGGTAAAACACCTCCAGTAACACTTAAATCAATACTTCCATCAGTACCATATATACAAGTTGGATTCTTAACCAAATAAGAAGTTAAAAGTAAATCGGGATTCGTAAATGTTTCACTTAAACTTAATGAACATCCATTATCATCAATAATATTTACGGTATAACTTAATGGATACAATCCTAACAAATCTTCCGTATTAGAGATTGTTGAAGAGCCATTACTCCAAGAAAATGAATATGGAAAAACACCTCCCGAAACGCTTAAATCTAAGGTTCCATCATGAAGACCAAAGCAACTAATTGGATTTTTTGATAATCCTGCTGTTAAATCTAGCGGTTGAGAAATCGTAAATGATCTAAAAATCAAACATTCATTTGAATCTAATATTGTTACAGAATAATTTCCTGCATCTAAATTATTAATAGATGTAACACCTGATTGACCATTGCTCCAATTAACATCAATTGGGGGGGTCGCACCAATCAAAATAACTTCTGCAGTACCAGTATTATCTCCAAAACAACCTACATCGGTAATATTTACACTTAATGCAATATTATCACAAGGAGGTTCAACTAACATAACACTATCTTCTGCTATACATCCATTAAAATCTGTAATTGTAACTTTATATTCACCTGCTGATAAACCTGTAATAGTTGGAGAACTTTCAGTATTACTCCATAAATAAGAATAAGGAGCCGTTCCGCCAAAAACACTTATTGAAGCAGAACCATTTGTACCAGAAACAGTTGTTGGGTTAACTTGGTTCATTATTTTAGTTATAGCAGGTGGTTCATTGACGAAAATATTTGCAGTTTGGTAGCATAAATTTGCATCAGCTACCGTAATTGTATAAACTCCAGCAATCAAATTATTCGCATTTGCAGTTGTCTGAATAGGCAATGAACTCCATGAATATGTATATGGTGAAGTGCCTCCTATTGCTATAACAGAACCTGTTCCATCGTTATTTCCATTACAAGTAACATTTGTTGAAGTAGCACTTAAATTAAAACCTAAACATCTAGGTTCATTTATAACTACACTTGCTGAAATTAAACATCCATTTGCATCTGTAACATTAACTGTATCTATTCCAAATTGAAGTCCAGTGATTGTTGAAGTTGTTTGTCCACCAGGTAACCATTCATACGTGTATGGAAGAACACCTCCTGTTACATTTGCAGTTGCTTGACCATCACTTCCACCATTTGTTGTTACATCTGATACTGTGAATGTTAACGACATAGGAGAAGGTGCTGTTAAATTATAAATTTGAGAACTAGAGCAACCGATAGAATCCGAAACAATTAGATTATAACTACCTTGACCCGCAACTATTAAAGAATCATTAGATCCATTACTCCATTGATAATAGAAAGGTGCAATTCCTCCAGTTACTTTAGAATGAATTGTTGTAGTACTATTATTACACGTTAATAAAGCAGTAGGAATTGAAACTTTTAATGTATCTGAAAAACGTATAGTAACATAATCAGTAGAATCTGAACAGTTACCGCCTTCGTTGGAAGTTAAAGCAAGAGTTACAGAACCTGAAATTATTTCAGCATTTGTAGGTGTATATTGAGCTACTAAAGAAGTATCACTTGGTGAAAAAACACCTAATCCTCCAGACCAAATTCCTTTGTTAATATTAATAGTTCCATTTAAATTAATTTTAGGACTTGATGCACAAACGACTTGATCCACTCCTGCATTCACTATTGGTACTTGACCAACATTTACAGTTACCATACTAAAATAAGACGGGCAGGTTGCAGAATTTAACGAATCTCCGATTTCAACGGTGTAATTTCCTAAAGCAGTTGCATAATATATTGTATCGGTTCCAACAATTACATTGGAACCATTTCTCCAAGTATATTTGTAAGGTTGAAAACCACCACTTCCTTTGGTATGTAAATAAACACCACTTCCAGGACCATTATCACAAAAAGCAGCAGGACTTGGTTTAATAGCTGTTGTTAAAATAGAATCATTATATATTCTTACAGTATCACAAACGGTAATATTAAATCCACAATTAGAAGCTATTGGAAAACCACATACATGGTAATCAACATAAGGTGGTGCTGAAGACGCTGGAGTATAAACAGGACTTGCACAATTTGTACAACTTAAATATGAATTGTATTGACCTGGTGTTCCAGGTGAAATTGATTGCCATACTGTTGTGTTATCGACAATACCTTCTGTAATTATTTTTTTTGAACAACCTATTCTAACGTGTTGATCGTCGGAAAAATTTGGTTTAGAGACAGATGTTATTTTATAAATATTTGAATTATTACCCGGTTTACAAAAAGTAATCGTAAATGGATTTCCATAATAGGCAGAGTTAATACATTTTACTGTACCTCCTGGGAAAAGAGTATCTCCACAATTAATACTATAATAGAGAGAACCAGCAGGATCAGCTCCGACCATATCTATCTGAATAGCAACGGCATTTGAATCGAGTTGTATCGAAAAATTAATACACTCTAAACTTTTCTTGGCTCCGCAACATTGACCATTTCTGGAAAGATTATCGGAAGTCCAAATACCATCTGCTTGACCCCTGAGATCGACAACGATAGGGGTTAGACAGGTATTAATAGGCGGAGGGGCCTGTGAATAACTCATATTATCATAGAGGACTAAAATCCCCAAAAACAATACGATCTTTGTACATATAATTTTTACATTTTTCATAATTAAACTTTTTTTAAGAGCTACAAAGATTAGCCTTAACTAACTCTGAAAAATTGACTGTATACAATTGTTTGTATGACCTGAATCAATTAATAACACAATCAGTTTCATCACTGATATCAGCTTTTAAATGCTCTGACAAAGAGGTTGTTTTTATGACAAAAGGTTAGACATTGATGTGTTAATCGTTTAAAATAATTTTCTAAAATGTAACGATTAACAATAGAAATTTAAGTGCACAAAAAAAAGGATGCTGCAACACAACATCCTTTTCTATTAATAAGATAATTCTATATATTATTCTACTTTTTTCATCTCCTGATGCTCCTTCTCAGTCTTATCCATTGAATCTTCTATTTTTTTAGCTAAGCCTTTTATTTTTAAAGGATCTGGATTTACTTTTTTCAACTCTTCTTGTAATTCTTTCAATCGCGTAGATACTTCTGCAAAATCTTTATGAATAGCTTCTTCGTGAGGTTTTGATTCTGCCTTATGTTTAGGAGCTACACCTTTTTTTAGCTGTTCAAATGCTTTTTTTGCATCGTTTATACTTTTTGAAATTGCACTTGTGTGTTTTTCATTGGTTTCCTTTGTATTTAATTTACCGCTCGACATTTCTTTTGCATGTTTTTTAGCCAAAAGATTGTGAAATGTAAACATTTTATGATTTTCTTCTTGAGATTGAGAGAAACTCATGCTAGAAATTGCTATAAATAATAACGCAGACGCCAACTTAATTACTGTTTTTTTCATATTTATTTTTTTATAAATTTTAGTAAAGGTTACTTTATTAAAAATCAAAATATATGAGAAAAAAATTAAAGATTTGTGAGATAAATCAATAACTAAAGATATGATAGTTATCAGTTTAATTTAATAAAACAACTTTTACAACATTTATCAATTTATTATGACTAATTTTACGGAAAGTTGTCATTATTAGTTAAGTATAAATTACATTAACTAGTGTTTTCACCTAATAAAACAGTTATTTAGATTTTTACTTAACCACACCTTTATTTATCATTTTATGTAATTACATGAAAGTTTATCACTTTACGAGTACTATAAAACAATGTTTGTTGTTAGTGTAGTCTTAAAGAGGTTACCTCTTTTTCATTTCAAATTATAAAATTTGTAGATTATTGATTAAAAATTATAAAATTCGATGAAAAATTTTGAAGATTCAATT
>CALPSU020000258.1 GCA_943326315.2 Chryseobacterium gleum | reverse complement strand
ATATTTAACTCACGACCTAAACGAATATGCGCAGGAATCGTTTTGTCAATTAATTCACTTACTGAACTAATTCCAATTTTTGCCAACATTGCTTTTTTCTCAGCTTCGTTTGGTCCGATGTGTCTTTTTGAAAATGCACCCATTTTTTTTAGTTTTTAGTTTTTAGCTGTTAGTTCTTAGTGACGTTTAAACGTCTACAGACCTTTCAACTATTTGTTATTTATTCTACTTCACTTAATTTCAACATATTCGATTTACCGCTTTCTTCTAAAGGAATAGAAGCTATGTTGATTACTAAATCTCCTTTTTTCACCAAACCTTCTTTTTTCAAGATTTGCTTTATATCTGCGATACTTTGGTCTGTACTAACTCTTTTGTTATAATATAAACCCTTTACTCCCCAAATCAAATTCAATTGGGTAAGAATTTGTTTGTTGCTAGTGAAAACATAAATTGGTGCCTTCGGTCTTTGTGAGGCTATTTTATAAGCTGTATATCCTGAAAAAGACATTGTTATAATTGCATCTGCTTCAACTCGTTGAGATAATCTACACGCATTATAGCAAATTGAATCTGAGATAAAACGATCTGATTTTTTCTCTGGAAATTCTTCTTTATTATAGATGCCCTCAAAACTTTCCATTTCACTGACGATTCTGGCCATTGTTTTAATAACTTCAATTGGATGATTCCCAACAGATGTTTCTCCTGAAAGCATAACAGCATCTGCACCATCTAAAACTGCATTTGCTACATCATTAACCTCTGCTCTAGAAGGAGTGAGATTTGTAATCATACTTTCCATCATTTGCGTTGCAACAATAATCGGTTTTGCCTGAACTGCGCATTTATTGATTAACATTTTTTGAATTAATGGCACTCTTTCATATGGCACTTCAACTCCTAAATCTCCTCTTGCAACCATCAATGCATCACTATGAAAAATAATTCCATCAATATCTTCGATCGCTTCTGGTTTTTCTATCTTAGCAATTACTTTTGCTTTTCCGTTTTTTTCCTTAATGATATTTTTTAATTCAATTATATCTTGAGAGTTTCTGACAAAAGATAGTCCAATCCAATCTACATTTTGAGCTAATACAAAATCTAAATCTTCTTTGTCTTTCTCTGTTAAAGAAGGCATTGAAATTTTTGTATTCGGAAAATTTACTCCTTTTTTAGAAGAAAGAACCCCACCATGAATAACAAGTGCTTTAATTTCAGAAAATCCATCCGTTTCTATAACTTCTAAAATTAATTTTCCATCATCTAATAAAATTCTTTCACCTGGATGAACATCTTGAGGTAATTGAGAATAATTAATTGAAAAGCGTTCTGAAGTACCTACTATTTTTTCAGTTACGATAGTAACTATAGAACCTGAAACTAGATCAACTCCATTGTTTTCCATTTCATTTGTTCGGATTTTGGGACCTTGTAAATCAGCCAAAATAGCAATATTTAATCCTGTTTCTTCGTTTAATTCACGAATTATTTTGATAACTTTCGCGTGAATTTCGTGTGCACCATGAGAAAAATTCATTCTACAAACATTCAAGCCTTCTAAAAACATTTGACGGAGTGTTTCTTTATCGCTAGAGGCAGGGCCTAATGTTGCTACTATTTTTGTTTTTTTCATAATTTCTAGTTAAATATTAAATTCTCCGTCGAAACAAATTCTTCTGGATTAAAATTAAAAACAGCTAAAACACTAGAAACAGATTTTAAATTTTTAATAATTTGTTCCAAATTTCCCAAATGATTTTCGCATAAAAACAGAAAATAATCAATGTTTTGTTTTTCAGGAATTAAAAATTTTCCTTCATGTTTGTTTTTAATCAAATAATATTCGATTAAGTTTTCAAAGTCTTTAAATTCATACAAGGAATGATTTGATAAATTTTGCCCTTTTTTGTTGACTACAATAAAATCTTCATCCGCTTTTTCTAAACTTAAATCCAACACATTATTAATTCCCCAAACTAACCTATAATCATTGTGATGCGAACAAATACCAATCATTTCATAATTGTATTCATAATCAACTGATAAAGTATATTTGCGTTGTTTTCCCATGTAAAATAATCCTCGCGAAGTTAGTGATTATTTGGGAGAAATTTATTAATTAAATATCTAATTGATAAACTTCAGCTAGTTGATCATCGTTTTCTATTGTAACTTTTAAATCGTTGATTAATCCATCTTTAATATCATAAACCCATCCGTGAATTTGAAGCTCTTGTTTGCTTTCCCATGCCGCTTGAACAATTGATGTTTTTGCTAAATCAAGAACTTGTTCCATTACATTTACTTCAATGAAACGATCAAACCGTTGCTTTTCATCTTTAATTGCATTCAACTCATCTTGATGAAAACGATAAACATCTTTAATATGCCTTATCCAATTGTCTATCAATCCTATATGTTTATTTCCCATCGCGGCTTTTACACCTCCACAACCATAATGTCCACAGACAATGATGTGTTTTACTTTCAATACATTAACTGCATAATCTAATACACTTAACATACTCATATCGGTATGTAAAACCATATTTGCAATATTTCTGTGAACGAAAACTTCGCCTGGTATAGCTCCAATTATCTCATTTGCAGGCACTCTACTGTCCGCACAACCTATCCATAATAAAGGTGGTTGTTGACCATTTGATAGTCGTTCGAAAAATTGAGGGTCTCTTTCCAAATTTTGAGCAACCCATTCTTTATTATTTTCTAATAATTGATTGTAATACGATTTCATTTTTTGATTGATTTGTAAGAATTTTTTACTATTCTTTGAACATAATTATTTTATAGCTCATTAGAGCCTTTTTAATTATGCTTTTAAATCGGGCGGGGGAACTAAAATTGAACCTTCAATTAGGGAATATTTCCCCATTAAATAAACCGTAGAAATCTTTAAAATATTATTTAAATCAATTTGTATAGATTGGGTTAAAATCCAATTGGATAAAAAAGACGGGCTTTCTACTAAAACTTCGTCATCAAAAAAATCTTCTAAACCAAGTTCTGTCGATAATTCATTTTCTTCATCCAAATTTAAAATAGAAGTAGATGAAACAACTAATAAAGCTATAAAAGCGGATAAAAGTAGATATGAAACAATATGAAGTATTGATTTTTTCAAACTATTTAAATGTATTATTTCACTCCTTCTTCTAAAATTTTACTTTCAAAAAATAACAATTGATTTTTTAATTTATTTAACTCTTCTTCGTTTTTAATATTTGCATCTTGGAAATTATGATTAAAACTTGGAAAAGCATAAGTACCTGAAACATCTGCGCCAAATCTTGGAATAACATTTTCTAATATTTGAAGTGCTGAAATTCCAGCTTTTGGACCAGTTGAAGTACTTAATAAAAAAGTCGGCTTTTCTCCAAAAATTCTACGTTCAATTCTAGATAACCAATCTAAGATATTTAGGAAAAAAGCTGGTGGAATTCCATTATGTTCTGGCGTTGAAATAATATATCCATCGTAAGATTTGATGAGATCCATTAATTTTTTCATTTGTTCAGGTGAACCTTCCGCTGCTTCTATATCTACTCCAAAAATATGAACATTATAGTCACGCAAACTTACAACATCAACATGGGCAAATTCAATTAAATTTGAAGTTGCAACAACCAATTGATGATTAATTGAAGTTGAGGAATTACTTCCTGCAAATGCCAGAATTTTTTTCATTAAAATGATGTTGAATATTGAATTGTTAATGATGGATATTTTTAATCAAACATCCATCATCAACCATCAAAAATTAATTAATTACACCTAGTTCTTTACCGATTTTAATAAAAGCAGCAATTGCTTTGTCTAAATCAGCAATGGAGTGAGCAGCTGAAATTTGTGTACGAATACGTGCCGCACCTTTTGCTACAACTGGGTAGAAAAATCCAACTGCATAAACTCCTTCTTCTAATAATTTATTAGCAAAAGTCTGAGATAAAGCTGCATCATACAACATAATCGGAACAATTGGAGAATTTCCTGGCTTAATATCAAACCCAGCTTCAACGATTGCTTTTTTGAAATAAGCTGTATTCTCTTCCAAACGATCT
>CALPSU020000257.1 GCA_943326315.2 Chryseobacterium gleum | reverse complement strand
GAAATAACGATAAGCAATAGATGGTGCAAACCAAAAAGAAAAAGGTCTTAATATACAAAGTTCAAGATTTCCATCCGTTACTGAAGATTTTGGAGAAACACAAAAGCCATTTCCGAACTCAGAAGAATTAGCAATTGTAAACAGGAACGCTGAAACATTTCTTGATATTCCATTTATTTCAAATGTAATATTCTTAGAAGAAAAATTAAACAACTCTTTAAAAACCAATTTAATATAACTTACAAAACCTCTAGAATTATGTTCGTCAAATCTTTTTGCGATCAACGCATCAAAACCATATCCCCCTGTTCCTAAAAAAGGTTTATCGTTTACAACAACTGTATCCATTTGAATTGAAAAATTCTCATTAATACATTCAATAGCTTTTTTTAAATCCATTGAAATATTCAAATGACGCGCCAAACCATTTCCAGATCCAGTTGGAAGAATCGCCAATTTTGTGTTTGTACCTATTAGTGCAGTTCCAACTTCATGAACTGAACCATCCCCTCCAACAGCACAAACAATATCAAAACCTTCTCGAGAAGATTGATAAGCCATTTTTTTTGCATGTTTTCGGTATTCTGTATAAGAAATATCGTATTCAAACTTTGACAAATCTAAATACGACTCTATTAAACTAGGAATAACTCCTTGTTTACCTACTCCCGAAATTGGGTTTATAATAAATCGTATTTTTTGTTTCATTCAACTGTTGTTTGATTCGAGATCAAATCACGGTTGTATCGTTGAATTATTGCTTTTAATCTTTTTTCAACTTTTCGATTCTCTTTCTTATAAAAGGAAAGTGAATCTGGCGTGTATTCTTCTCGAACGACGAAATCATACAAATTTCGTGCCTTATCATTTGAAAAGGTTAACATGTGGTTTTTATAAAAATATTGATAGGCTCCTCCAAGATAAGTAATAGCCTCTCTATCAGATCTTGAATAGTAAGATTTACCGTAAGAATAAAAATCCATGTTTATATTCAACAAGTCTAAAACAGTAGGTAAAATATCCAATTGTTGAAATATTTTCATTTCTCTTTTAGGTTTTATCTTATTTCCAGGATGATAAAAAACTATCGGAATTTTATACATTTGGGTTCTTTGACTATACAATAAACTATTTGTCCCAGGTGAATGATCTGCACAAATAACAAATAATGTATTTTTATACCAAGGCTGTTTCTTAGCTTCTTCGAAGAATAATTTAAGTGAATAATCGCTGTAATTAATAGATTCACAAATTGGCTGAGGACCTTTTTTTAACTTACCTTTCAAGTGATTAGGGATAAAATACGGATGATGAGATGAAAGTGTAAATAAAGTAGAAAAAAATGGTTGTTTCATTTTAGTCATTTGTCTAGCAGTCCATGGGTTAAAGTATTCATCTAAAATTCCCCATGTTTTATCAAAATGCTTGTCATTGTTATATTCATATCTTCCATAATAATTCTGATATCCTGCTTGTGATGCAAATCCATCAAATCGCATAGACCCATTTGTAGCTCCATGGAAAAAAGCTGATGAATACCCCCTATTCGTTAATATTTTAGCTAATGAATTTATTTTATTGTTACCGTAAGGAGAAGAAATGTAAGGATTATCCATCAGACTAGGAATCGAAGCAACAATTGCTGGAACTGCTTCAATTGACTTTTTACCATTTGCAAATCCATATTCAAAATGAAGTGATTTATCTATTAATGAATCTAAAAAAGGCGTATAACTAATACTTTTATTATAAGCCCCAACAAATTCATCACCAAAACTTTCTAAAATCAGTATCATCACATTTGTCCCATCCGGCAAAATTCCTTGAGGATTTGAAGTTTGAATTGGAGAAAATAACTTTTTTTCTTCACTTTCTGAAAAATAGTTTTTTTGTTCAAGCACTTCCTTCCCTAATGACTTTATCATTGTGAAAGGTGTATTCATTATTAACGAAGTATTTTCTGCAGTTGCATAGTTACATGCTTCTATAATTCCTACTGGACGAATACCCATTCCTCCTCTACCGATGACAAAGAAAAAAGGAACAAATATCAAAAAGGCTACTGTATTTTTAAAATAAAACGATTTTGTTCCTTCGTTAAATTTCTCAAATGCTCTTTCCGTTTTACGATACATCCATTCTGAAACAATAATAAAAAGAATAAACAAAAGAATTAATACCCAAAAATCTTTGATAAAAGAGAAAACCAATTGAGACATGTCGTTTCCTGCTGAAACAATCGCAAACAAATCAGCTGTAGATCTTTTAGAGGTAAATTGAAAATATTCTACATCGATAATATTTAAAAATAATATTACCGAATTGGTAATATGAAAAAGCAATTTAAAAAAAATCTTATGCCAACGATATCCTCTAATTGGAAGAGGAAGTAGAAATAAAGAATAAATAGGAATAAAATATATGCCAATTGTAATACAATCAAACCAAATACCCGTTATAAAATCAAATATTTCTACATGGGAAAAACTATCTTTATTTGCCAAATAAAAAACAATTCTTGTAAGAAACATAAAAACCAAAACGATTCCCATTCTTTTGAGAATCGCTTTGATATGTATTGGTATACTATTTTTTATTTTCATTTATTTGTCCAGATGCGATACCCATCTGTGAAAATTATCGTAACGTATCAGCAATATTTTAGAAGCGATGAATCGCATCTCTAAACGCACGTTATTTTATTTGATTTGCTTTATCTCTTGCTGCGTTCATTAATGCGTCTGCTTTTGCATTTGCATCTGCTTCAATTTTATTGGCTTTATCGTTTGCAGTACTTTTTAATTTATTTCCTGCTACTTCAGCTAATTTTTTCTTAATTGGATTTCCACCAGCTTCATTCATCAAAGCTTTGGCTCCATTCTCACTTTCAGACTTAACTAAATCAGCTTCCTTTTTAGCTAACGATTTAATTACATTAACTTGAGCTTGAGCATCGTTAATCAATTTTTGTTTTTTAGCATTTAAATCCTCCTTAACTTCATTTACTTTATTTGTAATTACTGTTTTTACAGAGTCTTTTGCTTTATTTACAACATCTTTTACCGTATTTTTTAGATTATCTTTAAGATTTCCAACAGCTTTATTCAACATATCCGCAAAATCAGTAGAAACTTTAGGATCTGATGCTTTACCCGTAACTTTTATACTTACTGTAATATTATCAGGAATAATATTTAAATTAAGTTTCGGAGCTAAACTATTCAACTTTTTAATTTGATCTTCAACCACTTTAATCATGCTTGCTGGAATTTCTTCTTTAGGAATATTCATTTTTAAAGCATAATCAATATCTTGTTCAAAAGTTGTTGAACCAGAAACATTTGTTACAATTTTCCCTAGTTTAACATTGAAAGGAGTTAGTGTTATTTTACCATCCTTAAATTTAAAATTCACTTTCAAATCTTTTAACGTTTGAGTAGCTAATTCATTTTTCTTCAATGCTTCTGCTATTTTATCTAAAGGTTTATATCCAGAAATAGTTACTGTATTTGTTGAGAAATCGCCAAAACCATTTAACGTATTATATACAGGTTCCATACTAGCTGTTAAAACTGATTTCATTGTAAAGTTAGAGCTAATCTTACCTTTCGCACATTTAGCAATTGGAGCCATTTTTTCAATTGTCAAGAAATTATCTACTAATTCTTTAATTTCAATTCCATTTAAATTATAACCAAAATCAATTACTGGCTTTGTATGTTCTTTCGTGTTATATTTACCTTTCAATCCAATAGAACCTCCCATTGCATTCATAGTTAAATTGTCCAGAGTTGCAACTTCTTCTTTCAGTTTAACATTTCCATTTATATTCTTAATATCCATCTTGTTATAACGAAGATTAACAATTGATGTAGTTAATGAAAAATCAACATTATTAGGAATTAAAAAGGCTTCAGAAGAAGGAGCTGTGGTATTAGTGTTGTCATCCGTAGCTTCTACTGGTTTTTCAGGCCCCATCAATTCATCTAAATCCATATTATTACTTGAGAAGGCGAAATCCCCTTTTAGTAGTTCATTTCTAAAAACATATCCCAAATAATTATCAATTTTTCCTACCATTCTAAAATCAGATTTG
>CALPSU020000256.1 GCA_943326315.2 Chryseobacterium gleum | reverse complement strand
GTGAACAAGCGGTTTGTATTGATAAAAAAATTCGTGAAGGAAAAGCAGGATGTTTAGCAGGAATGGTTATTGGGATAAAGGATAATCTTTGTTACAAGGATCATAAAGTTTCTTCATCTTCAAAAATATTAGAAGGTTTCGAATCTTTGTATACCGGTACAGCTTTACAAAGATTGTTGGATGAAGATGCTATTTTTATTGGACGATTAAATTGCGATGAATTTGCAATGGGTAGTTCTAATGAAACTTCTGCTTATGGCCCCGTTAAAAATCCATTGAATCTTTCTTTGGTTCCTGGAGGTTCATCTGGAGGATCAGCAGCAGCTGTTGCCGCAAATCTTTGCACTGTTGCTTTAGGTAGCGACACAGGAGGGTCTATTCGTCAACCGGCATCTTTTACAGGAACATTTGGATTAAAACCGAGCTATGGACGAATTAGTCGTTTTGGATTAATTGCATATGCATCTTCGTTTGATCAAATTGGACCTATTACAAATAATTTAGAAGATTCTGCTTTGTTATTAGAAATAATGGCAGGGAAAGATGAATATGATAATACAGTTTCTTCGAAGCCAGTAGAAAAGTATTCTACTATTGAAAAAATAGGGAAACTGAAAATTGCTGTTTTAGCTGAAAGTTTGGAGACGGAAGGGGTTGACCCAGAAGTGCTTCAAAAAATGGAAGAAATTATTGTAAAATTGAAAGCAGATGGACATACAGTTGAAAATGTTTCGTTTCCATTTTTACAATACATGGTGCCAACATATTATGTATTAACTACAGCGGAAGCTTCTTCAAATCTTTCAAGATTTGATGGTGTTCATTACGGACATAGAAGTCCTATTGCTGCTGGAGTTGAAGCAACATATATTAATTCTAGAAGTGAAGGTTTTGGACCAGAAGTTCAACGTAGAATTATGGCAGGTACATTTGTATTATCAAACGAATTTTACGATGCTTATTATACTAAAGGTCAGAAGGTTCGTCGTATCTTAAGAGATAAAACAGATGATATTATGTCAAAATACGATGTAATGATTTTGCCAACGACACCTTCAACAGCATTTCCATTAAATGGTGTAAAAGACCCAATTCAAATGTATTTACAAGATATTTTTACCGTACATGCAAACCTTACCGGTAACCCAGCAATATCTTTACCATTAGGTAAACATAGTAATGGAATGCCTTTTGGAATACAAGTAATGGCAAATCATTTCAAAGAAAAAGATTTATTTAATTTCTCGCACTATCTAACTGAGATAGCCTAAGAATTGAACTATATGAAAAAAAGGATTATTGGAATAATTATTTTTACTTTAATAAGTGTTTTAGGGGTGTCTCAAGTGAAAGATACGACTAAGAAGACTGTTATAAATGATCCTTTCATTTCTACTGTTGAGCAATCATTAAATGCTTTTTATGCTGATTTTGCAAATCAAAGCAATTATGATTCTATCATAAATGCTTTAAATTATGAACCTGGACAAATTCCAAGATTTCACGATTCAATTTATTGTCAACGATTAGAAAAAATGAATGCAATGAGCCCTTTCCAATTGGATTGTGCACCTCCAGCATTAGCGACAATAAAATTTTTCGCAGAAAAGAGAAGAAGTTTTGCACGGGTTGTATTAGGAAGATCAGCGCTTTATTTCGAAATGTTTGAAGAAAAACTAGCCTATTATGGATTACCAATAGAGTTAAAATATTTAGCAGTTATTGAAAGTGGTTTAAGACCACAAGTAAAATCTCGTGCTGGAGCCTTAGGTTTATGGCAATTCATGTATAGAACAGGATTGTATTATGGACTAAATGAAAACTCATACATAGACGAAAGGATGGATCCTGATAAAGCAACGGATGCAGCTTGTCGTTATTTGAAAAAACTACACGATATTTATGGTGACTGGAATTTAGCTTTAGCTTCTTATAATGCAGGACCTGGAAATGTAAACAAAGCAATTCGTCGTTCTGGAGGTAAGAAAACATATTGGGAAGTACGCCCATTTTTACCATTAGAAACACAAGGATATGTTCCAAATTTTATCGCAGCAGCTTACTTATTGACTTACCATGCAGAACATAATATTGTTCCGATGGAGGCGAAGTGGAATTATGGCCAGTTAGATACTATTTGTTTAAACGATGGTGTTCACATGTCAACGTTAACTAAATTAACGGGTTGGGATTTAGATGAAATACAAACATTAAATCCAATTTATAAAACGGGATACATTCCATTTTCTAGGCCTAATCAATGTATTACAGGCCCAATTAAAGAAATTGGAAAAATTGTATCTTTAGAAAAAGAATTATACGCGTTAGAAAAATCGATCTTTTTACCTATACCAATTGTAAAAGCAATTTCTCAAGATTCAACCCTTGTTCTTGATAGTGCATTGATAGTAGAACCACCAATAAAAGTGAGTGGTGAAAATGCTAAACCAAATGTAAAAGCTAAACCTGTTAAGGAGAAAATAGTTAAAGAAAAACCAATTAAAGTAATTCCTTTAGTAAAAGAAAAAGCTATTGCACCAGTAATAATCTATGTGACACATATTGTAAAAAGAGGAGAAGGATTAGGAATAATTGCAGCTAAGTATAGTACAACAGTTACAGATATTTTGACTGCAAATAATATGAAAAGTGCGGTATTATATTCTGGGCAACATTTGAAAATACCTCAAATCTCAGTAAATATTGAAGCTACAAAATTAGATTCAATCTCAACAAAAGTAGAGGTAGTTAAAGAAACAAAAATTGAAGTAGTTCAACCGGTAAAAAAACCAAAACCAATACTTCCTGTAAAAAAATATTATGAAGTTCGAGTAGGAGATACAGGAACCAAAATTGCTCAAAAATATAACCTTACTCACCAACAATTATTAGATTTAAATACAGGAATAGATTTAGAAATAATAACAGTTGGACAACAATTAAGAGTCAAATAAATACTAAAGAATCTCAAACGCTTTCAATCTAGAATGAAATGGTTAGAATCTCAGCTGTTATCATCACATTTAATGAAGAGAGAAATATTGCTAGATGTATAGAATCTCTTATAGGAATAGCTGATGAAATAGTTGTAGTAGATTCATTTTCTAAAGATAAAACAGAAGAAATTTGCAAATCTTTCGGAGTTAAATTTGTTCAACATATTTTTGATGGACATATTGAACAGAAAAACTGGGCTATTACTCAAGCGACATTTCCACATATTTTATCATTAGATGCAGATGAAGCAGTCGATGAAACTTTAAAATCTTCTATTTTAAAAATCAAAGAAAATTGGAATCACGATGGGTATTCCATGAATAGATTAACAAATTATTGTGGAAAATGGATTCGTCATTGCGGATGGTATCCAGACACAAAAATGAGGCTATGGGATTCTAGAAAGGGAGAATGGGGAGGAGATAATCCACACGATAAATACGAATTAGTAGAAGGGAGTTCAACAAAACATATCGAAGGTGATATATTACATTACAGTTATTATTCTCTCGAAGATCATTATAAACAAGTGACTTATTTTACAGATATTTTATCAAAATCTCAATTTAAAAAAGGGAAAAAAGCCCCTTTTATTGTTTTGATTTTTAGTCCAATAGTAAAATTCATCAAAGATTATTTTATCAAAAAAGGATTTTTAGACGGAAAAGAAGGATTTACAATTTGTCGAATATCTGCATATGCAACATTTTTAAAATATAAAAAAATACGGATTTTAATCCGTGGTTAATTGTAGGTACATTGCATTCAATGTGTCCACGACTATAATATAATTCCAAACCAATGACAAAAGACATAGATTTATCAAACAAACGCATCATCATAAGTAGAACCGACAGTATTGGAGATGTAATGTTGACTTTACCTATGTGTACCTGGATAAAAAGACAGTTTGAAAACGTACATATTATTTTTTTAGGAAATGATTACACCAAACCAGTTTTAGATTGTTTTTCTGATATTGATGAATTTGTAAATTGGAAAGAAATTGAAAATTTACCACTTACTCAGCGAGTTGATTTTTTTAAAGATTTAAAATCAGATGTTATCCTTCATGTTTTCCCAAGAAAAGAAATTGCAGCATTAGCTAAAAAAG
>CALPSU020000255.1 GCA_943326315.2 Chryseobacterium gleum | reverse complement strand
TATCGATTATAACCTGCAAAAATTTCGTCTCCTGCATCTGCACTTAAGGCAACAGTAACATCTTTCCTAGCTAATTTACTAACCAAAGTTGTTGGTAAGGCACTACTGTCTGCAAATGGTTCATCGTAATAAAAAGATAATTCTGGAATCAAATCAATCGCTTCTTTTTCTGTACAGTAAATTTCAGTGTGATCTGTTCCTAAATGTTTTGCAACATCTTTAGCATAAGGAGCTTCATTTAAACCAATATCTGGAACCCCAATTGTATATGTTTTTAATTTTTCTGTTCTGTCTTTTTGGAGTAAAGCCGTCACACAAGCGCTATCATATCCTCCACTTAAAAAAACTCCTACCGGAACATCTGAAACCATTCTATATTCACAAGCTGATTTCAAAATATTTTCCGTTTCTTTTTTAGCTTCTAAAAACGAAACTGTTGTTTTAGGTTTATTATAAGAATCGTATACATTCCAATATTGGAATTGATTATTGTTAAGTATTGAATTACTTGAAAGTTTAAATCGCAAAGAATGCCCAGGTTTTAACTTGTGGCAATTATTAAAAATACAGGATGAAGAAGGTACATTTCCATATTGCATAAACGCACCAACAGCATCTAAATTTATTTCTTTTTGAAATTTAGGATGTTGGTGAAATGCTTTTAATTCAGATGAAAATAAAAATAATCCATCTTTAAAATAATAGTAAAATGGTTTCACTCCTGCTCTATCTCTTACACAGAAAATTTCATTTAATTTTGCATCATAAATAACGAAAGCAAACATTCCAATGAATTTATCAATACATTTTTCACCCCAATGAGCGTATGCATGAAGTATCATTTCTGTGTCAGAATGACCTATAAACGAATGACCTAACTTGATTAACTCTTCTTTTATTTCATTAAAATTATAAATTTCACCATTATATGTAATCCAAAGGTGTTCAAATTTCATTGGTTGTTTTCCAGAATCAGTAATGTCAATTATTGCTAATCGTCTATGAGCTAGACCTAACTGAAAAGAATCATTTTGAAAAAACTCAATACCACCACTGTCAGGACCTCGATGGTTCAAAGTCTTGTTCATTGAATCTAAAATAGCTTCATCCGACTTTTTATTCCAATCAATGAATCCTGTTATTCCACACATAAGATCAAAGAAAAGGAAAATTTTCGGAAATTAGGAAATCTCTTAAGTAAATATGTTGAATACCATCTATGTTTTTAGGCGCGAAAGTGTCAAGTGAAACAACCATTTTCGGATAATTATCTTTAATAAGTTTTAAATTTCCGAATTCTCTCAATTTTACTTTTTCATCCGATAATAAATAACATGCTTGAATGTATACTTTATTACCTCCTTTTTCACCGACAAAATCTATTTCTTTATCACCTATTGTTCCTACTAATATCGAATATCCTTTTGATTTTAGATGTAAAAAAATCACATTTTCTATAATCTTACCTATATCCATATTGTTAAACCCTAAAATGGCATTCATGATTCCCCAATCTTCAAAATAAATTTTCTCATGTATTTCAAAAACTTTTTTTCCATTTACACCTACTCTATTAACACTATTTATTAAAAATGCCTGTTTTAAATAACTTAAATAATTCAATACTGTTTGAGGAGACATATTTACTTTTTGCGATTTTAAATAATCACTTATTTTTTTTGCTGAAATAATATTCCCTGTGTTATTACCTATAAATTTTATTAAATTTTCCAGAAAAGCTACATTTCTAATATTGAATCTCGCAACCACATCTTTATATACGATTGTTGCAAAAATATTTCTTAAATACTCCTCAATTACATCATTATCTTTTGGTAAATTTTTAATAAATGGTAAGCTACCCCATAATAAATAATTCCTCAGAGCTTCGTCTGTATTTTCGAAATTATTAAATTTTAAAAACTCTTTATATGATAAACCTTGGACTTTAAACTCAACATACCGTCCACTTAAAAAAGTCGCCAATTCACCTGACAACAAATTTGCATTGCTTCCAGTGCAATATATATCTAAGTTTTTTTCGATTGAAAAATGTCTTAATGCTTTTTCAAACTCTAATATATCCTGTACTTCATCTATAAATAAGTAGTTTTTTACACCTAGATCAAGTTTATTTTCTACGTATTTTATTAAATCAACATAATTCTTAATCTCATCGAATTCATACCGCTCTTTATTGATATATATAATTGACACAGTATTATCTCTTTCTTTAATGTAGTCAATTAACTGATATAACAAATAACTTTTCCCTACACGTCTTTGACCAATAATAACTTTTATCAAATCAGTATCTACAAATGGTAATATTTGCTGTATGTAATTATCTCTTTCTATGAAATCCATACTTCAAATATACATTATATAAATGAAATAAATAGCCAAAACACAATAAGTTTCAAGTATACTTAAAACTTATTGTTAAAATTCGTATTTTTTCAGGCATACTTGAAATTATAAAGCATCGTGCTCATAAGGTGAGATATTCCAAATAGATTCATTTGATAAATCTTTCATTGTTGACTCTTCTGTATAAAAAATAAAAGGAATTCGAACATTCAGAGGTCCAAAAGAGAAAGGATTCATTAGGAAACCTAATTTTTTCAATTCACTCATTGACTCACTATTATCTTGCGCAATTGTAATTACCCCTCTTAAAGCATCCCTTTTAACAATAGCTTTTATATAATTTAATAATTTCTTTGCGTTTAATTTAGAAGAAAAATAGTAATCAAATAAAAATATTTTATCACCTAATGTATAAAAAGCAATATATGCTTCATCATTATAGGATATAACTTTACATGGATTTAAAGGATTAGATAACCTCCACTTAAATTGCTCCAATGTTCTTATAGAATTTACAAAATTCTGTTTTTTATTCTTTGTAATTTTAAAAACATCAATTGCTTCTACCTCCTTTAATTTCTCGTCTTTAAATGAAGCTTTATTTGAAAAACATAAGATTTTAGGAATAAAAAGATAACGCATATCAAAAATTCTTCTCCAACCCAACTGATTAAGTGCTGGTGTAGATTGAATGCCTCCAAATCCAAATACAAAAAAATTATTCTGTTCTTTTAAATACACATAACAGTGTAAAGCTAATTTTTGAAACAAACCTCTTCTTCTATGTTTTGAGTGAGTCATTCCATCAACTGTTTGGAATAAAATTCTTTTTTCACCATTCACATTATATTCTTCTGGAATAATCCCATAAAAAGAAACTACTTCTTTACTTTCAGTATGAATTGCAATAAAGGCCGTAAACTCACCAGCTGGATTTTCTAAAAATTTCCACCTGAAATAATCCATATTTCCTTGTGTTCCGAAACAATCTTCCATCAATGGAAATAATACATCAAATCTATCTGAAGTCAATCTTTCAATACTATACTCTTCCATTATCGTCTTATTTTATGATGAAAAAGTTCACTTCTTAATACCATTTCAGGATAATTTTCATGTAATAAATTAATTCTATTAAGCGTATTGAATGAATTCATTTTTTCATTTTTATCGATTTCATTCGTCGTATCATTTGCATATAAAAGATATTTAAAACCTGCATTTCTCACAAAATTCTCAACTTCAAATGTCCCCTGTCCATTAGGTAAAGCTAAAATATTTACAGGCTTGTTTATTTTATCTGAAATCTCAGATCTTGAAAATATAATTTCTTTCTCCAAAAATGATACGTCTTTGATTGTTGAAATAACGTCATGAGAATAGGTATGAGATCCTATCTCTACATTATTATTAGAACAATCTGAAAGCTCCTCCCAATTCATCATTCTATAGGATGCTTTAACTGAAAATCTATTTTCTAATTCTTCAATAAATGAATTTCTATTTTCTTTATTTATAGTTAATAAAAAACGGAAAACGATTAAATAAAAAGAATTCCAATTAGTATTAAATTCAGATAATTCATGCGCTTTACCCTCAATTTCAACACTTAAATCAATTCCATTATTTTTCGCATGATTAAAAATGTAGTTTAATCTTTGAGTCCAAATTACTGAATTTAATGAGGCGCATTCATTGACAATATTATGATTTGATGCAAATTTATATTCAGTCAATATTGGTAATGCGTATTC